>VGWY01000020.1 GCA_016873575.1 Nitrospira sp.
CTTCGATTGCGAGACCATCAAAATAATTCCCTGTCAAGAGTAGCTTTTTGTCGGCAATAAGTTGGTCGATATTGTCGATCAATTTATTATGACTAACCTTGAGAGAAGGGATAAGATTCTCCTTTGTAATAACAAAATCCAACTGTTCTTGTCTTACTCCTAAAACCTCACTAATGCACTCGAGCTTCGTTTCTTGACCCCCAAGACCTGGTTTAAAATGGAAGGTAAAGCCACGATAATTATCGTGAGGAACTGTATCTCGGGGACGTCATATCGTTCCATTACCTGTAGTCTTCCCTTATGGGATCCCATGCATCTACTGCCTTTGTTGGTCTATTAAGAATTCTTGCACTGTGTTCCTGATTGGATAGGATTACAACCCCATCTCCAGCCTTTAAAATCCTTATTTCTCCATTTAATGTGAATTCCATTTCACCTTCAATAACATATGTTATCTGTTCATGAGGATGCTTATGGGACAGAATTAGATTCCCTGAAAAAGTTCATTTTATCCTCCAAAAGTTTATGTGCTATTTCTTCAGATATTTCATCTGGGTTATTCTGGGGACACCATACTTAATTATTAATTTTAACCTAATGCACGCATAATTGTAATGCATGGCAAGAATTGCACGTGTAATAGCTTCAAGATACCCTCATCACATAACCCAGAGAGGCAACCGTCTGGCATACCCGTGGAGCAGTGCTCATGCGCACATAACAGGAAAAGATGACAAGCTTGTGATGGTTTCTCCATTACTTGAAATGGTTCATGATTGGAGGGGATTTCTTTCATCGGCAGCATCAGATAAGGAGACGGCGGAACTGCGGAAGCATGAACGAACTGGAAGACCATTAGGGGATGAGAGTTTTATAGAAAAACTTGAAGGTAAACTTGGCCGGGTTTTGCGAATACAAAAACCGGGGAGAAAGAAAGAAGAGCAAAAGAAATGAGTATGGTGTCCCCAGAAATCCCTGCATTTTTTTTAAACAAAACCTGTTTTCACTGATAGGCCACAAAAATGATATTGACAATAGCAATATGTTTTTATTTAATATAAAGAATATGGAGATAACAGAATTTGAATGGGATGAGAACAATATCGAACATATCTTCAGACATAATGTATTGCCGGATGAGATTGAGGACGTGGCATTTGAAGACGAACCCTGGATAAAAAAAGGGCGTCAAGGGACACGATATATGCTCGGGTACACAGTCTCCGGAAGATATCTCTTTACCGTCTATATTTTGAAGGGCAAGGGTATCGCAAGGGTCATCACTTCAATGGATATGGATGAAAAAACAAGAAAGCTTTATAGAAAAAGGGGCAAATGATCATGAAAAAACTACCTGAATTCAAGACACAGGATGAGGAGATAAAATTCTGGGAAAAACATTCGATCGCCGATTATTGGGATGAACTCGAAGATGGCAAAGACATTTTCAAAAGACCAAAACTTACCCCGGTCACACTGAAATTTGACCCACTTGTTTTGAAAAAGATCAAGATTCTGGCCAGGAAACGAGGGATCTCATATAACGCTTATATCCGTTATTTGATTGCGAAAAGCGTCGAAAAAGAGATGATTCCTGCGAATCAATAGCATCGATGACAGCCCTAATCTTTGGCACTGATGCGCACCTCGGCAATAGCCTTCTTTACGTCATCAGCAACTTCCTTCTCTGAAAACCCAATATTTTTCTTGCCGAGTTGATCCAAAGTTTTTTCGAACCTTTTCTGCCATGTAGTTACATATATAAGCATACTCCAATTTTGTAATCAGTTGATCGCGGTTCGACTCGACCTCCCGCCACCGGCGCCATTTAGCCTACCTCTCCACAAGTATATTCCCAAGCCTGAAAGGGCGATAATTCTTTATTAGAACCCCGCATAAGAATCTAAGTGCCATCTCTTGCTGAAGAAATTGCGTAAAAGCAAATTTATAAGCTAATTAATTTGCTTTTACGCAAATCTATTATATAATAGACACATGTTAAAGAAGAGGTATCTGACTTCCTATATCGTTGAGGACCTAAAAGAAAAGATGGTCTTTGTTGGAGGGCCGCGCCAGGTTGGGAAAACAACCCTTTGCCGTGATCTCATCGCAGTTCATTTCAAAGATTATGCATATTTCAACTGGGACAATAGAGCGGACAGAAAGGCTATTACTGCTTCTTCCTGGCCGGTCGATGCGGAACTCCTTATATTTGATGAGATACATAAATACAGACAGTGGAAGGGCCTTATCAAGGGTGAATATGACAAACTGAAGGAAACATATAAGTTTCTTGTTACGGGTAGTGCCCGGCTCGATGTCTACAGGCGCGGCGGCGACTCATTACAGGGGAGGTATCATTATTACCGGCTTCACCCGTTCACACTATCTGAAATAGAGGGTATCAGCTATGAGATATCCATTCCCGACAAATTGCCGATAGGAAAAGATTACTACCCGAAGACTCTGGATAGCCTGGATGCTTTCGGGGGGTTCCCCGAACCATTCATAAAACAGAGCAGGAGACATCTTAGGCGCTGGCACAATGAAAAGATCGAGAGAATGTTCCGGGAAGATATTCTGGATATCCGGGCGATACGAGATATCGGCAACATGAAACTGCTGAGCGACATGTTACCGTCTAAAGTTGGTTCCTTGTTGTCGCTCAATACCATCAGGGAGGACCTTGGCGTAAGCTTTCGCGCTGTCTCAGACTGGATGGATATCCTGGAGACATTTTATTATCATTTTCGGATATACCCCTTCTCTGCAAAAAAAATACGCTCCCTCAAAAAGGAGCCCAAGCTTTATTTATGGGACTGGTCTGAAGTTGACGATGAAGCTGCCCGTTTTGAAAATCTTATAGCATCCCATCTGCTTAAACTGGTGCATTTCATAACCGATTATGAGGGACATAAGGCCGAACTCTATTTTTTGCGGGATGTTGACAAGCGCGAGGTTGACTTTTTGATAACAATAGGCGGCAAGCCGTGGTTTGCGGTCGAGGCCAAGCTCAAAGATACCGGCCTCTCACCGCACCTTCTTTATTTCAAAGAAAGGCTGTCGATCCCTTATGTTTACCAGGTAGTGAAGAAAACCGCTGTTGACAAGATCGAGAAAGGAGCAAGGATCGTTTCAGCCGGGAAATTCCTCTCCGGCCTGATATAGTATCTCGTAAGGCAGCTTTCTGCTGTTAAAATCCGGTGGGGGCAACTCCGTGTGGGTTCAACTCCCACCACCGGCACCAGAAAAAACTAAGTTCTTGAGTTTTTTATTTGTATGTCTTTTCTGCTTGACCGCCTGAGGCGGACTTATCCATAATCTTTCCTTATCCCCTTCTTTCCCCCTTGATTCATTGCGATTATTATTACTATTGACTTTAATTATTCTCGTGTTTAAAATAAAACGTGCCTATTAAAAGATACTTATTCAATGATCTGATAACACACCTGCCCAAAAAAGAGATGTCTCTCATTGTGGGCCCCCGTCAGGCCGGAAAGACTACCCTGATGCTTCAACTCCAGGATTATCTGAACAGGAAAGGTGAAAAGACCGTTTTTCTCAGCCTTGATTTCGAGAGGGACCTGCCTCATTTCCTGACCCAATCAGCACTTCTCGATAGAGTGCGGCTGGAGTTCGGCAAAAGCAAGGGATATGTCTTTCTTGACGAGATACAAAGAAAAGAAAATGCCGGACTTTTTCTTAAAGGCATTTATGACATGCAGACACCCTATAAATTTGTCATTTCAGGTTCGGGAAGCGTCGAATTGAAGGAAAAGGTGCATGAATCCCTTGCGGGAAGAAAAAGGATGTTTGAACTTAAAACCATCTCGCTGAAGGAATTCATAAACTTCAAAACAGGCTATAAATACGAAGACAGGCTTAACAAATATTTTCAGGTCAGTAAGGCTGAAGGCATGAACCTACTCATGGAATATCTCAACTTCGGAGGATATCCGAGGGTCATACTTGAGGAAACCCTTGATGAGAAATTGAAGATTATAGACGAGATTTACAGGAGCTATATCGAAAAAGACATCTCCTACCTTTTAAAGGTTGAACGGATCGACGCATTCGGGCACCTGATAAGACTGCTGGCAGGGCAGACAGGCAATATGATTAATTTCAACGAGATTTCTTCCACATTGGGTATATCGGTACAGACCCTGAAAAACTATGTGGCCTACGCTGAGAAGACATTTATCATTAAGAGGCTCACGCCCTATTTCAGAAACCTCCGGAAAGAGATCAGCAAATCTCCGGTGATGTATTTCAATGACATTGGGATGAGAAACTTTGCTGTGCGGCATTTCGGCAGATATACGATACTTTCTGAGCTGGGATTTGTTTTCCAAAACCTTGTGTACCATTTACTTTCAGAAAAGGCACAATATGACGGGAGCACAATACACTTCTGGCGGACAAAAGACAAGGCAGAGGTGGACTTTGTGGTAAACAAAGGAGATGAGGTTTTGCCGGTTGAGGTGAAATGCAGAGAACTGAAAGGTAAGGAGATAGGCCGTTCATTGAGAGGATTTATCAACAGATATAATCCGGCAGAGGCATGGGTTGTTAATATAAGTTTTTATGATGAGGAAAAAATTGGAAAGACGAGGGTAAGATTTATGCCTTTTTATGGCTTCTTATGAGAAGAATTCAGATCATCCAATACAGCAGGAGAGGAATCTGAGATTTTGTTTCTTCTACAATATCAGCATCCTCAAACCTGCCAATGAGTAGACACCTCTCGAAATATTCTATAGATGATTTCGGGTATACTATAATAATTATTTATCATATCCTCTCCTTAAGGCCATTTAAGCTGTGGTATTCCTGTATGGACTTTATATTCACCTGCTTCTTTTTGAGCATCTCTATTGCGTTTACTGCTGCTGTTGCTCCGGACATTGTTGTTGTAAAAGGCACCCTGTACTGAAGGGAGCTCTGCCGTATCGAAAAAGAATCCTTCTGAGCCTGAGCCCCACTGACTGTGTTGATAACAAAGTTAATATCCTTGTTTTTGATTAAATCCACAATATGTGGCCTACCCTCGGTAACCTTGTTGATAACCTCAACCTCAAGACCATGGTCTTTCAGGTACTGGGCAGTCCCTTTCGTTGCAATGACAGCAATACCGAGTTCAAGCAGTTTCTTCACTATCGGGACAGAGAGCGGTTTGTCTTTATCCTTCAGACTAATAAAAATCTTCCCTGATAAAGGAATCCTGTTTCCAGCAGATATCTGGGATTTTCCATAAGCACGGCCAAAGTCATTATCTATGCCCATTACCTCGCCTGTGGATTTCATCTCAGGGCCGAGTATGGTATCAACTCCGTGGAACCTGTCAAACGGGAAGACTGCCTCTTTCACCGCAATATGTTTCATTTCCCTTTCTTCAGTAAGGCCAAGTTCTTTCAACTTCTTTCCAACCATCACCTTTGCAGCCATCTTAGTAAGCGGGACACCAGTTGCCTTACCTACAAAAGGGACTGTCCTCGATCCCCTTGGATTTACTTCAAGGATATAAATATCGTCGTGCTTAACTGCAAACTGTACATTCATCAGTCCTATGACATGAAGCTCTTTTGCGAGTGCCTTTGTTTGTCTCCTTATCTCATCAACAATCTCTTTGCTTAATGAATGCGGAGGCAACGAACAGGCTGAATCTCCTGAGTGGATACCTGCCTGCTCAATATGTTCCATTATCCCTCCTATAATGACACCTTCTCCATCTGATAGAGCATCAACATCAACCTCTATGGCGTCTTCAAGGTACTTATCCACAAGTACAGGATGCTCAGGAGATGCCTTAACAGCACGCTTCATATAGTCCATCAAAGATTTTTCATCATAGACTATCTCCATTGCCCTGCCTCCAAGGACATAGGAGGGCCTTATCATTACAGGATATCCTATCCTCTCTGCTGCATGGAGAGCCTCTTCAACAGACATGGCAGTATCACTCTCAGCCTGTCTTAAATTGAGATTATGGAGTAATTCTTTAAATCTCTTTCTGTCCTCTGCCCGGTCTATAGAGTCAGGAGACGTACCGAGAATCTTCACCCCTTCTTTTTCGAGTGGCACAGCAAGTTTCAGGGGTGTCTGGCCTCCAAACTGGACAATAACCCCTTCCGGCCTTTCAGTCTCTATGATATTCAGCACATCTTCGATTGTAAGGGGCTCAAAGTAAAGCCTGTCAGCAGTGTCATAGTCTGTGCTCACTGTTTCAGGGTTACAGTTCACCATGATCGTCTCATAGCCGAGTCCCTTGAGTGCAAATACTGCATGCACACAACAATAGTCGAACTCGATCCCCTGTCCTATCCTGTTAGGACCTGACCCAAGGATAACGACCTTTTTGCGATTGCTCGGTCTTGCCTCACATTCGACAAATCCCCCCTTACCCCCCTTTACTAAAGGGGGGATGGGGGGATTATAAGAGGGTTTTTCACCCCCTCCCTTGGCCTCCCCCCTCGAGGGGGAGGGAATTTTAAAGCATTCCCCTCCCCTTGTGGGAGGGGTTATGAGAGGGAGGTCTGTGTTCTGTGTTCCGTGTTCTGTGTTCCGTGTCTTATAAAATGGTTTTTCATACGTCGAATACAGATACGGTGTATATGCAGCGAATTCTGCACCACATGTGTCAACCATTTTGTAAACAGCTCGCATCTTTTGCTGTTGCCTCAGATGTCGTATATCAGCCTCTTCCAGATTAAGGAGTTCCGCAATCCGTTTATCTGAAAAACCATATTCTTTCGCCTCCCTTAAAAGCTCTGTAAGTTTGGAGTTTTCCATTTGGCGTTTGGGGTTAGTAATCCCCCCCAGCCCCCCTTTAGCAAAGGGGGGTAAGGGGGGATTTGTCTCCTCAGAGTTTGGGCTTTGAGCCTTGAGCCTTTCTTCCATCTCTATTATCTGCTTTATATTATTCAGAAACCATGGATCTATCCATGTAAGCTCATATATCTCCTGAATGCTCATTCCTTCTCTCAGTGCCTGGGCGATATACCATATACGTTCTGCATTCGGGGTCTTGAGCTTTGCCTTAATTACACTCTTATCAGCATTGATCTCTTCAAGGCCGTAGCTCCCAATCTCAAGGCTTCTGATAGCCTTCTGTAGAGATTCTTTAAAAGTCCTTCCTATTGCCATCACCTCTCCTACAGACTTCATCTGTATAGTAAGCGTTGGATCTGCCTCGGGGAATTTTTCGAATGCAAATCGTGGGAATTTTGTCACAACATAGTCTATTGTTGGTTCAAATGATGCCGGTGTTTCCTTTGTAATATCATTGGGGATCTCATCAAGGGTAAGACCAACTGCAAGCTTTGCAGCTATCTTTGCTATCGGGAATCCTGTTGCCTTTGAAGCAAGTGCTGAACTCCTCGAAACCCTTGGATTCATCTCTATCACTACCATCTTCCCGTTCTCAGGATGAACTGCAAACTGGATGTTTGAACCACCTGTATCAACACCTATCTCGCGTATGATTGCAATTGCCGCATCACGCATCCTCTGATATTCTTTATCAGTGAGCGTCTGGGCAGGTGCAACAGTAATCGAATCGCCTGTATGGATACCCATGGGATCAAAGTTCTCTATTGAGCAGATAATAACAACATTGTCCTTCCCATCACGCATGACCTCAAGTTCATATTCTTTCCACCCGATGACTGATTCCTCTACAAGCACCTGTGAGACAGGACTGAGTTTAAGACCTCTTTCAAGAAGTTCTTTATATTCCTCCATGTTATAAGCGATTCCTCCACCGGTTCCTCCAAGGGTAAAAGACGGCCTGAGTATTGCAGGGAATCCTACATGCTCTATAGCTTCAAGCCCTTCCTTCAGAGAACCAACATATGCACTTCTTGAAACCTCAAGACCAATCTTAGTCATAGCATCCTTAAACAGTTCCCTGTCCTCTGCCTTTTTTATTGCATCGAGCTTTGCACCAATAAGTTC
Organism: Nitrospira sp.; assembly: GCA_016873575.1. Classification (GTDB taxonomy): domain Bacteria; phylum Nitrospirota; class Thermodesulfovibrionia; order Thermodesulfovibrionales; family SM23-35; genus VGWY01. The sequence goes on from VGWY01000020.1 coordinate 7,957, forward strand.
TACCTTATATTTATCAAGAATCCCTTTCTCAGACAACTCAACAGCCAAATTTAAGGCAGTCTGCCCGCCCATGGTTGGAAGAAAGGCATCAGGCCTTTCTTTGTTTATTATCATGTCAAGGATGTCTGCAGTTAACGGCTCAATATATGTTGCGTCAGCCATCTCAGGGTCTGTCATAATCGTTGCAGGATTTGAGTTGACAAGAGTAACCTTGTACCCTTCTTCACGGAGTGCCTTACATGCCTGAGTACCTGAATAGTCAAACTCACACGCCTGGCCTATGATGATAGGACCAGAGCCGATAAGGAGGATTTTCTTGATGTCTGTCCTTTTAGGCATAAATTTTTCAACTCCTTGTTGTCATTCTCCGAGGAGAGAACCTTTCCATACAGAAAGATTCTGGACAAACCAGAATGATAATAAACGTGTGGATTGATCTTGAATCCCTGCAATTTTAAAACTTTAACTGCTTGCGTTTTAAGGCATCACTTGAATTCGTGCTATCTAATTTATATCTTTCCACTACGAAATAACTCCTGAATCTCAATAGTTTTTCGTGGAAGAGATTTTCTCATCTTGTTGGCAAGATAAAGCCACTTCAGCCGGCGTTCCACAGGCCATTTACGGTAGTCATCCAACTGTTCTTTGCTCACAGTATAAGAAAATCCTTTTCCCTGATTCTCCATTATTTCTCCAAAATCATTTTCAGATATTCTACATCCGTGATATCTTGCTTGCGCCCTGACTTCTGCTTAAGCTTAATAAGGTCATGGATTGAGACAATAGGGATTTTTTCTCCTTCAATCTCAATCATAACAGCTCTACTTTTCAATTCACTATAAGGAATCGGTGAATCAAAAACGATGTCAATTTCTCCAATGGGTAATATCTCACTATAAAAATTTACTGCCTTCATTCCCTTTTCCTGTATCCATGAGTTCCTTTTTGCCTCATCAGCAAGGTCTTTCGGATTAATAGGAACTTTTGGACGATAGCCCCAATTGGTAAGCTTCGCAACTAACTTGCTGATATTTTCTGCTTCAAGCAATATCATAAGATCAATATCATAAGTCATTCTTGGAACACCATGAAAGTTGACTGCCAGTCCCCCCACTACAAGGTAATCAATTTTCAGTTCATTAAGCTCCTTAAATATGCTCTGAAAATCTAATTCCATTTATTTAAAGCTCTCTATCATCTCTCTGAACCTTTTAAAAAGATACGTTGCATCATTTGGGCCGGGGCCTGCCTCTGGATGGTACTGGACAGAAAATATCGGGAGTTCAACATGTCTCATTCCCTCCTCTGTCCCATCATAGAGATTCTTATGAGTGAGCTCAACCTGTCCATTCATGCTCTTAATATCTACGCAGAAATTATGGTTCTGGGAGGTAATCTCTACTTTTTTAGTTTCCAGATCCATGACAGGATGGTTTCCTCCATGATGTCCGAATTTGAGTTTATATGTTCTTCCCCCCATTGCAAACCCTAATATCTGATGTCCAAGGCAGATACCGAATAAGGGCTTTTTACCAATGAGTTTCTTTGTATTCTTAATAGCGTAGGTAACTGCCTCAGGGTCCCCTGGGCCATTGCTCAAAAGTATCCCATCAGGATTTATATCAAGGACCTTTTCAGCAGGGGTCTTAGCAGGGACAACATATACATCAAAATGAGCATCCGCAAGGTTTCTCAGGATGCTGAGCTTAATACCAAAGTCATAGACCACAACAGATAGGGGTAAGGGGTAAGGGGTAAGGGGTAAGTTTTTTTCTCTTCTGACTTCTGACTTCTGACTTCTGACTTCTACTTCAGCAGATTGCCATTTCCATACGCCTTCCTTCCACGAGTATGCCTTTTTTGACGTAACTCCTTTAACGAGGTCAATGCCCACAATGCCAGGATGTTTTCTCACCTTATCTATAAGGCTTTGGGGATTCAAATCCGTTGTTGAAATTATTCCCATCTGTGAACCATAATCTCTTAAATGCCTTGTGAGTGCCCTCGTATCTATCTCTTCAATGCCAACAATCCCATATTCCTTTAAATAGTCACCCAATGAATTTATAACCTTGAATCTTGAATCTTGAATCTTGAATCTTTCAGTTCTCCAGTTGCTCGGGAAATCGAGATATTCCTTCACAATAAAGCCTTCAACCTTTGGCCCTTTCATAGATTCTATATCCTCAGCATTCACACCATAATTCCCTATCTGTGTGTATGTCATGGTCACAATCTGACCTTTGTATGAAGGGTCGGTAAGGATTTCCTGATAGCCTGTCATTGAGGTGTTGAATACAACCTCTCCTATGGTTTCGCCTTCAGCGCCAAAGTTTTTCCCCTCAAACACTGTTCCATCTGATAAGACAAGTAATGCCTTATTCATCTTGCTTCCATGTTAAAATCAGCCATTTCATGTAAATTGCTTCCCGAGAACCTCTATAAAATGAGGCTCAATGTAATCAATCTCCTTAATAAAATAATCATGGTTTTCAAAGTAACCTTTTTCATATAAAAATCTGTAAAATAATTTCAGCACTGGTGGCCAATATACATATTCATTTGGTTCTACATACATTTTTCTTAGCAAAAAATCTATAAAAAACTCTTCAAAATAGACTGGTGGCACTGATTTTAACAATACTATATCGTCATGCATATATCCATAAATGAAATCAAAATATATGTTTATGCAGTCATATAGAGATATGATTTCTTCAGATAACCTTTTGTCAACAAGCCATTTCTTAAACTGTTTCATACATTCTTCTTTTAGCTCAAGCAATAGTTTCTCATAATCTTCGTAATCAGCTTTTGCTTCAACATAACTGTCTAATTTGTTTATTCTTTCTATTACTTTTTTGTCTTTCTCGTCAGGTGAGATAATCTCATTGGAAAGTTTTAATGTGCTGTAATCAAAGGGTCTTATTATAGTTCTGATTTCTTTTCTGATAAACATAAAAGGACCAAATCTTTCCTTCGGCTGTTTATCAAGAGGGAATAGATAATCAAATCGCTCAACCATCCTTTTAACCATCTCATTAGCTTCGCTATATTCCAACCCGAATGTTCTCCTCAATATGTCAATAATATCCTTTTCCTCCTTTTCATCTTCCTTTCCACGTTGAACAGAGTTGGCATAATTCCAGAGGAGCATAGCACTTTGCATTAAAATATTAAGCCCATCTTTGCTGTCCGTTTTGACATATTGTTCAAGGGGTTTTCCATACTCCAGCACAGCCTGAGACATGTTAATAGCACGAAACCCCGGAGGTGCTCCCATATCTGCAATTCCTGGCCTATACATCACCTGCACATCAGGCTTACGATGAGATTTAACAAGTCGCAATTTTTTCTTCCTACTTTTTATTTGATTGGATTTAGCACGCCTTTTGGCGATTTTTTCCTTGTCCTTTTTGGCCACGGTTTTATTCCTCCAGTTTTGCGATAGCCACGCGCCATATTCTGGGGTCACCCAAACGGACAGCACGGTCACCCTGTTTAATATTGCCTCTATAATACTTTCTTCGCTCAGACTTTCAACAACCCTTTACATACCAGAGGAGGTATGGTTTTCTTTTAACTATCTCCTTTAGTTCCTTATAATCCATACACTCCTGCGCCCTCCTATATTTACAATTAATCCATCTCATCGTATTGCAAAGGGGCATCACCCACAGACTCTACAACTGCAGCATACTTAGGCTGTTCATCAGTTGTCTTTATCCCTTTCAATTCCACTATAAAACGCCATTCGTCACCATAATCAAAAAGAAAAAGCATCTTCTTATTGATCTGACTAAAAACCTTACTTATCCTGATTTTCTCGACACTTTTACATTCACTGTCCACATCCTCCATATCTGCAAACAATTCGTAACATTCTACTGAATTTCTCAAGCTTTTAATGTTGTTATAAAAACCAAAGGCATGGTCAAAATCAAAGTCAAAACTGCCGCAGATGGCATCTGCCAGCTGATACAGTGTAAAATTCTCAGATATTGCAATAATTCTATAGGGATTTCCTTTAACCCTACCAAACCTATCGCTTAAAATTGCCTTAATAAGATATGTTTGCATCTCGGTTAACCTCCAATGAGACAAAAATTTCGTCTTTAGAGTTTCTATAGTAGAAAGAAAAATATAAGTTGATTATTTTGTTTTGAAAGGTCTTTTTATAACAAAGATAATTCTGTAGTATGCAAAACTTCTGATTTATGAGAACTTGCCAAATCATTAAATAATTGTAAAACTTCCTCCCTTTGATGGAGCCACCTTTCATATAGCTCCAAAGGATTGTCAATTATTTTATCATTTGCCATAACGATTTTACCTTGAACTATCGTCATGATAGCCTTCCCTTTAAGTTTCCATCCATTAAAGGGACAATTTCTTCCCTTTGATTCAAATTTGTTCACGTCAACAGTCCATTCTTTAAAAGGATCAATTATAGTTATATCTGCTTGTGAGCCTATAACAAGTTTTCCACAATTCAAACCGAAAATTCTTGCTGGCTTTATAGTCATTTTAGATATTGCTTCGCTCAAAGTAAGGATTCCCTTGTGAACTAGATTAGTTAAAACTATCCCCAGAGATGTCTCTAAGCCAATAATCCCAAAAGGGGCACTCTCCCAATCTTGTTGTTTCTCCCATGGTGCATGTGGGGCGTGATCAGTCGCTATTACATCTATTACGCCTCTTTTTAACCCTTGAATAATTGCATCTACATCGCTTTGTTTTCTTAGGGGCGGATTAACTTTAGCATTAGTTCCTATTTTTTCTGCATCATCCTCGGTTAGAGTAAAATGATGAGGAGTCGCTTCAGCTGTTACTGGCAAATTATCAGCCTTTGCTTTTTCAATTTCTACGATTGAATCTTTAAAACTTACATGTGAAATATGTAATGGACATTTAATTTTTTTATTTAACTCAAGATCTCTTTTTATAAATTTAGTCTCTTCTTTAAAAGTATAAAGGAATCTTGCTTGTCGTAGTTTTGATTCTTCACAGTGAGGATTTACAAGTATTTCTCTTCCCGTAACTTTTTTTAAAGCCTTAGCTTTTTTAAAAGCTTCTTCCATTAGCTTTTTATTTTCAACCGGATGCCCATCGTCAGAAATTGCAACAGCACCCGCATCTGCAACTTTTTGAACATCGACTAATTCGGTACCTAACATCTCCTTGGAAATACAAGCCTTTGTTTTTATATTTATTATGTTAATTTGTCTAGCTATTTCTAAGACTTGGTAAATTAACTTTGGTGAGTCAATTGGTGGTTTTGTATTCGGCTCGCAAATGACAGTAGTAAATCCTCCCATTGCAGCTGCTCTTGATCCTGTTTTAATTGTCTCTTTATATTCTTGTCCTGGTTCACGAAAATGGACGTGTACATCGATTAAACCTGGAGTTACTATTTTATTTGAAACATCTATACTAATACACTCAGGGATTTTTACAACAATTTGTTTTGATATTTCCTTTATCTTAGAGTTCTCTATTAATATATCTGCAAATTCATCCCTATTATTCCCAGGATCTATTATTCTCCCATTTTTTAATAAAATCATCATATTTTAAGTTTTCCTCAAAATAGCTTCATATTTTTGACAAAATTATACCAAAAATTTTTAAAATATAATATACAACTTTCGCAGTTGTAATCCAGTCGTCATTCCGTGCTTGACACGGAATCCAGTCGTTTATTTACCTCTGGATTCCTGCTTTCGCAGGAATGACAAGACCACGTCAGCATTAGTTCTGCGAAAGTTGTATATAATATTAATAATTTTACCATTGATGCAAATTGTTTTTGGTAATCGTAATTAAAGGCATCCCCTTTAAAACCCAGCCATCAAAAGGGGTATTCTTACCTTTTGATAAAAATTTATCCACTTCCACCGTGAACTCTCTATTTATATCGAGGATAACTACATCTGCATCTGTTCCTACCTTTAATGTTCCTTTCTCTATTTTCAGAATTCTTGCGGGATTTAAAGCCATCTTCTCTACTAATTGACTCATTGTAAGAACATTTTCTTCAACAAGCTTAAGGCTTAGTACCAATGCTGTTTCTAATCCTGAAATTCCTGCTGGAGCAAGGTCAAACTCACGTTGTTTTTCATCAGAATGGTGGGGGTTATGGTCAGTTGCAATCACATCAATAGTGCCGTCTTTTAATCCTTCCTTTATAGCTTCTATATCGCTTTTTGTCCGCAATGGGGGATTTACCTTTGCGTTTGTATTATAGCCCTTCACTGCATCTTCAGTGAGGCTGAAATAATGAGGGCATGTCTCTGCTGTGACATTTACTCCCCTTTTCTTTGCATCCCTGATTAATTTCACTGAGCCCTCTGTTGATACATGCGCAATATGAAACCTTCCCCCTGTGAGCTCTGATAGGGAAAGGTCCCGGTAAACCATAATTTCCTCAGCCTCTGAAGGAATTCCCTTGAGACCAAGAGTCACTGAAAGCAGCCCTTCATTCATCACCCCATCTTCAGATAGGGTTAAATCCTCACAGTGAGAGATTATAGGAACATTGAAAGCCTTTAAATACTCAAGTGCCCTTCTCATCATCAGGCTGTTCATCACAGGACGGCCATCATCAGAGAATGCAATACACCCCTCATTTCTCATTGTGCCTATCTCAGCAAGTTCTTCGCCTTTCTGTCCTTTGGTGATTGCACCAATAGGAAGGACTGTGCAATAGCCTTCTTGTGCAGCTTTTCTTATTATGAATTCTGTAACACTTGCATTGTCATTGACAGGGTATGTGTTTGGCATGCAGCAAACAGTTGTAAATCCCCCCTTTACTGCAGCTTTCGTCCCTGTTTTTATGGTTTCCTTATATTCAAAACCAGGCTCTCTGAGATGTACATGCATATCAATAAGCCCAGGGATTACCATGAGACCATGCGCATCAATAATTCTAAGTTTGGAGTGCTGAGTGCTGAGTGCTGAGTGCTGAGTGCTGACTTCCTTTATCTTCCCATTCTCAATCAATATATCCCCGACTCCATCTATCCCTTGAGATGGGTCTATAATATGTCCATTTTTGATTATTATCTTCACCCCGTTAGACCTCTCTTTAAACAATTACCGAGATATCGCATACCCATCCCTGATCTTAAATAATACCATGCAGGTCTAATGGGGCTCATCTTTTCACTCCTGCAAGGAGATACATGACTGCCATCCTGACTGCAAGGCCATTGGTAACCTGTTCGAGAATCACTGACCTTGGACCATCTGCAATCTCTGATGTGATCTCAATCCCTCTATTCATGGGGCCGGGATGCATCACAATAGCATCATCTTTCGCGAGAGAAAATCTTTCTGCTGTCAGCCCCCAGTTTTTGGAATACTCCTCTGTGGATGGGAAAAAACCCTTGCCCTGTCTTTCCATTTGTATCCTTAGCATGATCACAACATCAGCGTCTTTTAAACCTGCTTCCATGTCATGAAAAACTTCAACACCAGTCCCTCTTATTTCTTCTGGTATTAAGGTTGGAGGACCAATCAACCTCACCCTTGCACCAAGTTTTGTCAAGCAGTAGATATTTGATTTTGCAACCCTGCTGTGGATTATGTCTCCCACAATTGCTATTTCAAGGCCTTCAATCCTTCCCTTCTTTTCTCTTATGGTAAAGGCATCAAGGAGCGCCTGGGTCGGATGTTCGTTCGTTCCATCTCCAGCATTTATCACTGATGCTCTGAGTTTTTTAGCGAGGAGATGTGGTACCCCTGCTGAGGAATGTCTTATGATGATGAAATCTGCACCAAGGGCCTGGACAGTCAAAACTGTGTCAATCAGACTCTCTCCCTTAACCACACTACTCGTTGGTACCGAGAAGTTTATGACATCTGTGCTCAACCTCTTTGCTGCAAGTTCAAATGATGTCCTTGTCCTCGTTGATGGTTCAAAGAAGAGGTTTACAGCAGTCTTTCCCCTGAGGGTAGGAACCTTTTTAATATCCCTTCCGAGCACATCTTTAAAACCTGCAGCAGTATCGAGGATTAAGTTTATCTCATCCTTTGAAAGTTCCTTTATCCCAAGCAGGTCTTTTCTATTTAGCATTGCTTATCTCTCAGTGTCCACCTTTTCCAGTATTACCCTGTCTTCCAATCCTTCTTCCTCGAGATGAACTTCAACTGTTTCACTCAATGCCGTGGGAATGTTTTTACCAACATAGTCAGCTTTTATAGGAAGTTCCCTGTGCCCCCTGTCAATCAAAACAGCAAGCTGGATAGCAGCAGGTCTTCCCAGATCCATTAAAGCATCCATTGCTGCCCTGATTGACCTTCCCGTAAAGAGGACATCATCTACAAGAATAATCTTTAAATCATTCACTTCAAAAGGAACCTCTGTTTTCCTGATAACAGGTTGTTCCTTTCTTATATTAAGGTCATCCCTGTAGAATCCAATATCGAGGAGACCGACAGGAATATCCTTTTTTTCAATCTCTTTAATCTTTGAGGCAAGCCTCCTTGCAAGATGCACTCCACCTCTTTGTATCCCAACAAGGCCAAGCCTTTCTATACCTTTGTTCTTCTCTATTATTTCGTGGGCTATCCGTGTCAAAGCCCTGTCAATATCCTTCTTATTCATTAATTCCTTAAGCATTTTCACCCCATAAAAAAACCTTCCCCTCATTGAGAGGAAGGTTCATTCAATCTTTAAAGATTTAATCACGCTACTCCTTACCTTTCCAGCCTCACCGGGCTATGTTTAAAGGCGTTAATATTAAACCATAAACCTGAGGATGATGTCAAATTGTCCTGCTTTTGTAGTAATATAGAATCCATAGAATTTTCATATAAGCCACACTTTTATAAATTAAAAAAGAAAGAAGACAAAGATGAGTCCAGATAAGGAACATCCAGAGAAAAAAAAGGAGTCGGCGGCATTTATTACATCAAGGGATACCCTTGACGGTGCTTATCCAGGTCTTATTTTGGGTATTAATGCAAGACGTCTGGGGATGGAGGCTGTTGTTTTTTATACCTTTATGGGGATCAACGTAATACGTAAGGGTTGGGCAGATAAAGCGAAATTTCATCCTCCAGGAATGATGGGAGCTATACCGGGAATGTCAGCCATTGCAACATGGATGATGAAGGGAAAGATAGAAAAGGCACAGATACCCGCCCTTGCCGACCTTCAGGAGATGGCTATGCTTGAAGGTGTAAAGTTTGTTGCCTGCAGAATGACCGTTGATATGATGGGTCTTACACAGGATGATTTTATCGAGGGAGTTAAAATACAAGCTGCTGAGGAATTCCTGAAATATGCAAAGGATTGCAAACTCTGTTTGTTTACATAATATTTATGTCCTTATTTTACCTGAATTTCCTTTTGAAATCATGCATTCATGATTCTTATTGAACATGCTGTTAAGTGAAGAGTAAAACACTGGCGTAGTGGTTACAGGCTGATGTTTGTTTCCACTGTTTCTCTCCGTTTCCTCTGAGAGTGTCACAATATCTCAACCATACCCTATCTCCAGCATCTTCTCATCAAACCGTACGTGAGGTTTTCCCTCATACGGCTTTCCTGTCCTCTTCTTAACAAGGCATTATTCGCCTATCGGCTTGAAGCTGCTTTCGGGTAGATATATCGTATCCGATAGTCATTGTATAAACCACATCTCTTGTATATATCTTCCCTACTCCACCGCTTCCAGCCAAAGCCCTTCAGTTTCTTCCTTCTCATTACAAGCTTCCGCACCTTCTTTTCTATGTCATCTCTGACTTTGCAAAAGGTGCTGTTGCTGTTGCCTACTCTGAAGTAATTCACCCATCCACGTATTACTGCGTTGACTGCTTGAATCACTTCTTTTAACGGCTTGTTCCAGTTTGCCTTGAGCACTGATTTTATCTTCTTGCCGATTTCTTTGCGTTTCTTCTTCCGTGGTGTCTTGCTAACATAGGTCTTTCCTTCACGGTTTTTGTTAAGCCGAATGTCAAAACCAAGAAAGCTGAAGCAGCCTCCTTCTTTGAGGTTCACTATTTTCGTCTTTTCCTCGTTCATCTGCACCTGTAGTTTGTCCAGTTCCTCTTTTAACCGCTCCTGTATCTTCTTCAGCAGCCAATCCTCATTCGGATGTCCATGTACAAGTATAACCATGTCATCTGCACTACGAATGTAGTCAAGGTTATTGTAGCCTTTGCGGCGGGTTACTTCCTGTGCCCGTTGCATCATCTCGTCTACTTCATTGAGATAGATGTTGGACAACAAGGGCGATATTATCCCGCCCTGCGGTACTCCTTTCTTGCCGTTCGCCTTGAGTATGAGTTTCAGTAGATGCATGATTTCATCATCATGTACCCTTCGTGCTATCTTCTCCAGCAATATGTGATGCCTTATGTTATCAAAGTATCCGCTTAAATCTACATCTACTACTCTTGTAAGTCCATGCAATATGCCCTTGGTTACCCTGTCTATGGCCTGATGTGCATGTCGCTTCGGTCTGTAACCGTAAGAACAACCCTTGAAGTCCGCCTCAAATATCGGCTCAAGTATTAGCTTCAGTGCTCCTTGTACTACACGGTCTTTAATAGTCGGTATGCCAAGTGTTCGGGTCTTGCCATTTCCTTTAGGTATCTCAACCCGCCTGTTCGGCATCGGTCTATAAGCCCGTGTGAGGAGTTCCTGTCTTATCCCTTCAAGAAATCCCTCAAGCCCTTCTGCCTCAATGTCTTCAAAACTCTTTCCATCAATTCCATGTGCTCCATTGTTGGCCTTGGCCAATCTGTAGGATTCCTTGAGAACTTCCTCTTTGCAGATATGACAGTATAATCCCCAAAACCTCCAGTGCTTCTCGGTCTTCGCCTTGCTGTATATCTTTCTCCTCAGCTCCTGCAGGCTTATGGAAGCCTTTATCATTCTTCCCTGCCTCACCTCCAATAAAAGATTTGAGATACAGTAGAGCCCCTTCGCTCCTGCAAGGTTATGTTGTCCTTGCCATCTTCACTACTACAGGCTCATCCGCCACCCTCTTGTCTGTCAGCCCACTTCGTCAATTGACTTATAGGGCTTACCATTGCTCCT
>VGWY01000021.1 GCA_016873575.1 Nitrospira sp.
TTTTGCAATCGTAAACGTTCCTGTTCGCTCAGTTGTACCAGAAATTGTTTTTGGCTCATGGACACCTCCTTTTCAGAAGATAGTACCACGAAAAGCCAGAACTATCAATAATTAAGTTGACAATGTAGTAGTGTCATTTCATGAGATTTGAAGTGTTGAACGTAGCCACGTTCTGTCATCTGCTCCTCTGTGGTATTCATCGTATAGATGAACCCCGTCTTAATCTTTCTGGGGAAAAGAGACTGTGGGGGATCGGTATATGTCAGATATGGAAACAGTAAACGCTCCATAAATGATTTCATCTCTCCAGAAACAGTGCCAAAATAGATTGGTGAGCCTAAGATTATGGCATCGGCTTTTTCAATTTTCCTAAAGACTGGTGTCAGGTCATCCTTGACTGCACACCTACCATAACTTTTGCCCCCTTTGGTCTTACAGGCAAAACAGCTTATACATCCTTTAAAGTTTAGATCATACAAATGAATAAGTTCTGTTTTTGCCCCCCGTGAGGCAGCTCCTTCAAGAGCCTTCTCAAGCAATGTTGCCGTGTTCCATTTTTTTCTTGGACTTCCGTTAAATGCAATAATTCTCATAAGTGACACCTCAATTGTTTGATATTCAGATTATGTCATATGTCCGTAATATTTGGAATCTTCATAATATCTGCAAGCAGGGCTACAGACATACCACAACCCAAAACCATTTTCACAGGACATCAAGGCTTTTGATACCCGAAAACAGTTTTTTGTGTTTTGTGTGTGAAATGGGTAAGACATCCTCACCCCCTGCCTATCCTGAAACCACAAAAACAACTCAATACAGTAAAATTCTATATGGCTTCCCAATCAAAAAAGAAAACCAAAAACCACCCCCTCCTTTGGGCTGTTGAATCCCTCATGGAAGAGCCCAGCTATTTGGAAAAACCCATGTTTGGATGTCTTGCGATTTATCTGCATGGGAGGCTTATGCTTGTTCTTGCATCAGGAGAAGAACCCTGGGATGGTTTGTTGATCCCGACTGAACATCAGTTCCATGATGCTATTGTGAAAGAGTTCCAGGATGTAGTTCAACACCCCGTCCTGAAAAAATGGCTTTACTTGCCTGAAGCAACAGAGGATTTTGAAACAGTGGCTTCTGATATTGTTGAGGCAGTCAAGATGAACGACCAGAGGTTTGGAGTGGAACCCCAAGAACGGATTTCAAAGAGAAAAAGAAAAGCATGAGAATCATCCATTGCACCCGAAAACTCCTGAAAGAACTCGATGTCCCTCTTGTCGAACCTGACAAGGTTCCTTTGCCTACTGAAGGACTTGGGAACTGGTACGCTAACCTACTGAGAATAGACAGGAGAAAGTGCCTCCTATTCACCAATGAGAAATCCCTTTATACATTTCTTATCCCAAAAGTCCTAAAAGCTAACCTGAAGAGCATGGAGCAGGAGTTTCTTATTCACCTCAGTTACAATCTTCAGAGTGAGGGTTTCGGGCTTGATGTGATAAACAGGGTAATGCAGGAATATCAGGAGGTAGGCTTTGCTAAGACTGCAAGCAAGAAGGTGCTTGGCTCGATGAATCAGCTTACCTTCGAGTATGAGGTTCTGATTGAGCAGAAGGAGGGGATGGAGAACATCAGACTTCTGGACCTCAATAAGCATATAAACAGAACCATCATGGGAGCATTAAAGTATAAGTATCCGATTGAGGCTTTGAAGAATCTACTTAAATAACATTGAACAGCACGAACAAAATTCTTAAAACAAAGACTCCATCTTTATATTCCCTCCTGATTGAGCTATAATTGCCCTTAAATACATTATTTTAAAAGGAATTATTTGTATAATAAATAAAAATTAATGCAGGGAGTTCTCATGGCTTTATATATTGGGCTTGATATTGGCGGTACGAAAATCATGGCAGCTTCATCTGACGATAATGGATGCATCCAGAAGAGAACGTGGCAACCAACACCAAGAACCCTCAAAGACGGAATAACCATTCTGAATGAAATGATATACGAGGTTAGCAATAACAAAAAAATAGCCGGCATAGGGGCCGCAATCGGTGGGCCTCTAAATTGGAAGCAAGGGGTTGTTTCTCCGCTTCATCAGCCTGAGTGGCGAAATATACCACTTAAATCCATCATGGAAAAGGAATGGAGTTGTCCGTTCTATGTTGATGTTGACACGAATGTAGCTGCACTCGGTGAATACACATTAGGGGGAGAAACTGTACGTCACTTTCTTTATATAACCGTCAGTACCGGCATTGGAGGCGGGTATCTCATAGATGGCAAAATTTACAGGGGTATGAATGATGAGCATCCGGAAGTTGGTCACCAGTCCATAACTTATAGGTGCTCCAATCCCGCAGGAATAACTTGTGAATGCGGAGCTCAGGATTGTCTGGAGGCTCTTGTGTCTGGTAATGGTATCCGACGTATTTACCACAAACCTGCTGAAGACCTCTATGAAGAAGAATGGGAGGAAGTTACTTACAACCTTGGACAGGGATTGCGCAACCTGGCTACCATTTATTTGCCAGATGTAATTGTCTTGGGAGGCGGTGTCGCTCTTGGTCGAGGCAACAAATTAATTGATGGAGTTCAAGAAATTATGAAAAGGAGTCTGAACCTTGTACCTGTGCCTTATGTTCGTATATCAAATCTTGGTTATGACACAGCCTTGATGGGAGCGATTGTCATAGCAAAACATGGTTTAGGCTAAAGGGCACTCCCATTTCCCATTTTCCACCATTTTTTTATTCAATTTGTAAATAATGTTAAGAAAAGATATATTATTGCTGTGTTTCGGGAAATTGAACGAAAAGATTTTAACACAGCATAAGGGAGCATTGAAGAAACACAAAATACCGTGAAAACTATCACCGGTAATATTAAGGATTTTAGCTTCCCCAAGATTCTTGTCTATTTAAACAGGTACAGGAAAACAGGTGCTTTAACAATTAACACCCCTACCTTCACAAAAAAGGTATACCTGAATAAAGGAAATATAATTTTTGCTTCATCAACAGCAGAAGATGATAGATTAGGCGAAACACTTATTAAGATAAGAAAGATCACTGTAGACCAATATGACAGATCAGTAGAACTCCTTAAAAGTACAGGGAAAAGGCAAGGTACTATTCTTGTTGAACTTGGATACTTAACCCCACAAGATCTTGTCTGGAGTGTGAAATACCAGGTAAAGGAAATAATTCATAGTCTCTTCCAGATTGAAGATGCTGAATTTGAATTCGAAGAGGAAGAGATACCATCCAATGAGGCTATAACACTGCAGATGCGTATGGGCAATATTATCCATGAAGGGGTAAGGAGTATGAAGAATTTTACGAGGATAGTAAAAGATATGCCTGATATGAATTCTCGTCTGAGGCTGAACGAAGATTCTGTTACCCTTTTTCAAGAAATGGTACTAAGCCCCAGAGATAAACACATCCTCTCTATGGTTGATGGTAAAAGGACGATCAATGAAATTATTAACAGTTCATTAGAAGGATCCTTCTCCGCTTTGGAAACGCTCTATATTTTATACGTAATAGGTGTTCTTACAGAACAAAAAGAGAAGATTGAAGAAGCAAGGAAGACCGTATCATTAGAAGAAATATTGGCGACTGTTCCTGAAGAGAAAGGGGAACAAGAATCTCTCTCCACTCAAAAATCCATAATAACAGATACATCAGATGAAACCAAACTGAGCATTCAAGATGCAGGTTCACAAAAGTCCTCTGATATTGCTGAAGCATACATTCAACAAGAACTGCCACCGGAGAAAGAAGAAGTCCCCCAGAGAGAAGTGCCACAAACTAAAAGGGTTATGACTCAACATCTAATCATTCTATTGATTGCAGTCGCATTTATAGCATCTGCTCTCTCTTTTGTCTTCTTTACCATGCCAAAGAAGCAACCATCTCTTTCTTATCAATCGAAGGCTCAAATTGAAGACTCTAAAGAAACCAAACGTAATACCTTGCATACGCTCGAACTGATTACACTGAAACGTATGATAGCGGATACAACCTTGATGTCTAAACAAGTAAATGAGAAGACATTGAAGAAGATGTTTCTCAATCCAAAAGAGAGGAATAAATTAATTGTTAAGAAAGGATTTTTATCGAACATTGATTATGCAGGGAGGTTCACATTATTGCCCATATTAAAAGCTGATGAAAAGAAAATAGAGAGTATCAGATCGAAAAAACAAAACAGTAAAGTTAAAACCCCCGCCTCTAAAAAACGAGGGGAAAGGCAACGCAGCAAAGAATAGTAAAATGTGTTATTTTTTAAGATAGAGGCTCTTGCAAAAGTCTTTTTTCTGTCACCCTGAACTTGTTTCAGCATCTATTAAAATCAATAGGGAGACCCTGAAATAAATTCATAGTAATGCCATATGGTTACGATGATTTTAAGAGTGTTCTTTTTGCTGCCCACATTATCCCTACTTATTTTATTGAACCCTCTCCATGCGGAAACAAAATCTCTTCAGAGTAAGGAGGTCATAGTAATTTTTGAAGCGCCTCAGGTAGGCGTGGCTGAAGAGGTTGCAAAGGTGTATCCGTCTATTAAGAGGGAACTCACTAAGACCCTGGAATGGGAGGTAGACTTCATGCCCGTTGTTTTTCTTGATAAAGGGGGAGACACCCTGAAGAAAACTACTAAAAGCGACATGTTTGTTGCATATGCTGTCCCCGAAAAAAACTTTATTGTACTTGATACCTTAAGAGTTTACGCTAAACCATTTTCTCTTGAATCGACCCTAAAGCACGAGTTGTGTCACCTTCTTCTTCACCGCAATATTGAAAGATTGCCAAGGTGGCTTGATGAAGGGGTCTGCCAGTGGGCAAGTGGGGGTATTGCGGAGTTCTTGACAGAAGACGGCAGACAGACCCTTCATAAAGCTACTGTGACAGGCAAGCTTATTGGTATAAGAGAACTTGATAGGTTTCCCCCAGATGCACTTATCCTTGCATATGAAGAAAGTAAAAGCATTGTTGAGTATATCGAGAGTAAGTATGGCAAGCAGGGAATTCTCCATGTGCTTAAATATCTGAAGGAGGGGTATTCCCTGGAAGATTCCTTCCTGAGAGGACTGTCTGTTACAACTTCAGAACTCGAGGTTAAGTGGCATACTTATCTTAAGAGAAAGCATACATGGTTTTCATACCTGAGCAGCAATTTATATGGGATACTATTTCTCGTTGCTGCCCTGGCTACAATGTTGGGCTTTATGAGGATGATAAAAAGGAAGAGGGAATACCTCGATGAAACTGAAGATGATGATATTAAACACCAGTAAATTAAACCTTCAATGTGTGGTGTTTTAACCTTTGCTTAGAAATGCCTCTATCTGGTATAATGAGCCAATGTTTCTAAAGCTATTTTTAGTTGCGTCTTTCGTACTGATCCCCTCCCTATCATTCGCATGGGGGCCATTAACACATGTATATCTCGGTAACGAGATTTATTACTTAGGTGCGCTGCTGCCCGCAGGGGTTTTGAAGTTGTTAAAGCGATACCGGGAGGATTATTTGTATGGCAATCTTATGGCTGATACCATCCTGGCAAAAAAACTTTTGCCTGCAGAAAAGAATACCCACAGTTGGGAAGTAGCACTGAGCCTGTTTGAATCGGCGCAGAAATCCTCTGAAAAGGCATTTTCCCTTGGCTACATGAGTCATCTGGCTGCAGATACTGTTGCTCATAACATATATACACCGAATAGTAAAAACATCGAGCATACGTTTCTTGAATTACGCGCAGACAGTCTCATCGCGAGACGATACTGGGCTCAAGCCGTGAGAATTAATAAGCAGATTCGATATAGAAACGACATTTTCCTTGAGAAGTCCGTCGACCCTGCTATATTCACATTCAAGACCAATAAACGTATATTTAGGGGGATAGTTTTTTTATCAATTTTTAATAGGGAACGATTCGGTAATTTTATCGACAGAAATCTTATCTTCTCAGTAAAAAAAGAAGATATCAAGAAACTTCATGCAGAATCCATCGATAGAATGATTGATGTCCTCTGTAATGGAGACCACTCTGCTGTTCTCAAGAAAAATCCAATTGCACAATAAGATATTGGTGTCCTGTTTCAAACCCCTCTTTCCGCTGTTATTTCAATGACAATAGGTTAGTAGGACACTAATAACCTATTGATGGTATAATAGACACCTATTCTATTCAAACCCAAAGAGGGGTGCTTGAGATGGGAGAACTCGAAAAACTAAGAAAAGAGATAGATGAGATTGATAATCAGATACTTGAGCTCCTGAACAAAAGGGCGCATGTTGTTATTGAAATTGCGCATATCAAACGAAATAAGAATGCAAAATTCTATTCCCCTGAACGTGAAAGGGAAATATTAGAACGTCTTACATCCCTGAACAAAGGGCCATTCCCAAATGATACCCTGAAAGTAATATACAGGGAAATCCTCTCTGCATCACTTTCCCTCGAGGAACCATTAAAGGTTGCATGTCTGGGACCGCTTGCTACCTTCACACATCTTGCAGCATTGAGACACTTTGGTTCATCTGCCTTGTTTGTGCCTGCTGAAAGTATCAAGGGTGTATTCGATGTCGTTGAATCAAAAAGGGCAGAATTTGGAGTTGTTCCAATCGAAAACTCAAATGAGGGAGTTATCAGCTATACGCTGGATATGTTCATGGACTATGACCTTAAGGTCTCTGCTGAGGTTATGCTCGAAATAACCCATAACCTCCTTTCAAAGAGTGGTGATAAGACAAAGATCAAAAAGGTCTACTCCTTTTCACCTGCAACTGCACAATGCAGGCGTTGGATCGCATCAAACCTTCCAGGGATACCCATTGTCGAAGCTACGAGTACAGCCAGGGCAGCAGAGCTTGCGGCCCAGGATGATGAGGCATCTGCAATAGCGAGTGAATTGGCTGCAAAGCTTTATAACTTAAATTTCGTCGAGAAGAATATCGAAGATAGCAAGCACAACTTTACAAGATTCCTTGTTATTTCAAAGAAATTTCCTTCAAAGACCGGAAGGGATAAGACATCCATTATGTTCTCAATTAAAGATAAACCAGGAGCCCTCTATGACATCCTTTCTCCTTTCAAAAAGTCAAAGATTAACCTGACAAAGATAGAGTCAAGACCTTCTAAGAGAAAAGCATGGGAGTATATCTTTTTTGTGGATATGGAAGGACATATAGATGACAAAAAGGTAAGAAAGGCTCTTGATAATATGAAAGATAGCTGCCTTTATCTCAAGATTCTTGGCTCCTATCCACACGGTGGCTTTTAATGATTACACCACCAGACTACATCTCAAGCATCAAGCCTTATGTCCCTGGCAAACCAATTGAGGAGCTTGAGCGGGAAATTGGCATCAGGGACTCTATCAAGCTTGCATCAAACGAGAACCCTATAGGCCCATCAATAATGGCCATTAAGGCAGTTTTAGAGAGTTTAATGAGTCCGGATCCTTCTAATAGCATTAATAGATATCCAGATGGAAGTGCGTACTATATTAAAAAGGCATTATCCGAAAAACTTTCTGTCAGGGAAGATGAGATTATACTGGGAAATGGCTCGAATGAGCTGATAGATATTGCTGCAAGAACATTCCTCAAGCCATGGGATGAGGCAGTCGTAGCCAACCCATCGTTCATTATTTATGCTATGTCAGTACAGGCAATGGGTGGAATGCCTATCCAGGTACCTTTAAAAAATTACACACATGACCTTGATGCAATGGCAGATGCAGTCACATCAAAGACAAAGATGCTGTTTATTGCAAATCCGAATAATCCAACCGGTACGATAAACAAAAAGGATGAATTCGACCGTCTGATGGACAGGATTCCTGACGGGATATTAGTTGTGGCTGACGAGGCATACTACGAATATGTAACAGATCAAGAGTATGCCGACAGCATGAAACATTTCAGGACTGGCAGAGATATCCTGATCCTCAGAACCTTTTCCAAGATCTATGGTCTTGCAGGTCTCAGAATTGGTTATGGGATTGCAAGGCAGGATATCATCTCAGAGATGAATAAACTCAGACCACCTTTCAATACAAATTCATTAGCGCAGAAGGCTGCTTTGTATGCACTCAAAGACGATGATCATCTGAGATGCTCCCGTGAAATAAATGAACAGGGCAAAAGATACCTCTACCGAGAGCTTGATTCAATCGGTCTGAAGTATGTCTCTACTGAGGCAAATTTTATCTATATACCCTTAGAAAGAGATTCAAACGTATTTTACAATACACTGCTAAAACATGGTGTTATTGTCAGGCCTGTAGGCCCAAAAGAGATAAGGGTAACCATTGGTTTGCCCAAGGAAAATAAGAGGTTTGTTGAGGCACTAAAGGCAGTGATAAGTGAATAGTGAAAAATCCTTTAAAATTATTCACTAAGGACTGTTTACTACCCACTGAATAATACCGGAGGAATACTATGGACATTATCGTTTTAAAACCAGGCACATCTGAAGAAGATATAAGACGCATTATAAAGAAACTTGAAGGCCGGGGGCTTAAGGCAAATATTTCAACGGGTACTGAGCGTACTGTCATCGGCGTTATTGGTGACACCTCAAAGATAGCAGAGGAAGAAGAAGATGCGATACGGGTAATGCCTGGCGTTGAAGATGTCATGAGGATACTGAAACCCTACAAGCTGGCAAGCAGGGACTTTAAGGCAGAGGATTCGACTTTCAATGTAAGAGGGAAAGTTGTCGGAGGTAAAAAGATACAGGTAATTGCAGGGCCATGCGCTGTGGAGAACAAGACTATGCTGATGACCATTGCTGAAAAGGTAAAAAATGCAGGGGCATCATTTCTCAGGGGGGGTGCATTCAAGCCTCGGACATCTCCTTACTCATTCCAGGGACTCGGCGAAGAAGCGCTCCAATACTTAGCAGATGCAAGAGAAAAGACAGGTCTTCCTATCGTAACAGAACTGATGGATCCGAGAGATATAGAGGTCATTTTAAAATACACTGATATCATCCAGATAGGAGCAAGGAACATGCAGAACTTCAGATTGCTCCTTGAGGTTGGTACATGCGACAAACCTGTTGTACTGAAAAGGGGTTTATCGGCAACTATCAAAGAATGGCTTATGGCTGCCGAGTATATTATGTCGAAAGGAAATCAGAATGTTATCCTTTGTGAAAGGGGGATCAGGACCTTCGAGACTGCAACCAGAAATACCCTTGACCTCAGTGCGGTTCCTCTCCTGAAACAACGTACCCATCTTCCTGTGATTGTTGACCCGAGCCATGGTGTGGGAAAATGGGATCTTGTTGCACCTATGTCAAAGGCTGCTGTAGCAGTTGGAGCAGATGGCCTTATGATTGAAGTCCATACAAATCCAGAGGAGGCAATGTCAGATGGAGAGCAATCATTAAAACCAGATGCCTTTCAAAAGTTAATGGAAGAATTAAAACCAATAGCCGCTGCTGTTGGAAGAGATATATGATGATAGAGGTATTAAGTGTAAATAGAGTATCTAATTCAATAAGAAATTTACCTAAGATAACATCTTTTTTATTACCAGAGGAATATGAGCTATTACCAAATACTTCAGAACTTTTCGAAATGGAATTCGCCTTTTATGAATATAAATTCCTTACCAAAGATGAAATTGTTAAGAGGGGAGCATTTTTCAAAAGTGTCGATGGCTTTCCAACAAACCATTATATAATCTGCTCAAATAATAGCCCGCTTATCTGGCAGGGAAGATCAGAAACAACTAAAGCATATTTTAAAGAAGGTAACTTTTCTACAGGCTATGCTACACATGGGCTTTTCCCCTATAGGGGTAAATTTCATCCCCAACTCATTAAAGGGATACTGAACATTTTGAAAGTTCAACGAGGAGATATAGTTCTTGACCCCATGTGTGGAAGTGGTACTTTAAACGTGGAAGCAAGTCTTATAGGAATCGATTCTATCGGAATTGAGAAAAGTCCATTTTGTGTATTGATGAGTAAAGTCAAGTATGAGGCATTGAAAGTTGGTAGTCCCCAATTATCTTCAGTAGTAAACAACATGCAGAAAAATTACGAATCTTTAATAAATAGTAAGAAGTTGCCTGCGGAGTTTTCTTACCATGACGGTTTCAAAGCAGAAAAGACAGTAACCCTCCTTGCTTTTTTGGATGCTATGGGTTATTCAAGAAGATGCTCAAAAAGTATAGATGTTCTTTTTCCATCAGTTCTTAAAAGATATGTAGGTCAAATCAATTCATTTATTCAGGCAAGAGATAAACTTAACCTGAGAATTGGCAATGCAAGATTTGAAATTGGTGATACAAGAAACCTTCCATTAGAGAATAGTTCAATTGATGCTATTATTACATCTCCTCCTTATTCATTTGCTATTGATTATGCAGAAAATGACCGACCGCAATTGGAGTATCTGGAATGCGATGTTTCAGCAATTAAAGATGAGATGATAGGGTTAAAAGGGAAGACCAGGAAAGACAAACTTGCAAATTATTTTGAAGATATGAACAAGGTTTTATTCGAGATGTCTCGCATTTTGAAAGTCGGCAAATATGCTGTGATTATAATCGGCTCAAATGATATCCAAACTGGTGGGATAAGATTGGAAACTAAAGTTGAAGAAATGGCATTAAAACATTCATTTGTCCTTGATCAGAAAATCGTAAAGCCTATAAAGGGGATACAGAATACAATGAAAGATGAGTATATATTGTTTTTGAGGAGGGTGTAAGATGCCAAGGAGGAGTGCTATATCGGTTTCAGATGTTGACCTAATAATGCAAATTAAGCAAGAAGTTCAAGATATAACTATAAGTGAGAATTTCCCTGATATTGGGAAAGGTTTTGTTTTTTGGATTCTCAAAAATTACTTTGATTTAGATAGAGAGATTGCAGCTGCCAGTGTGATAGACAGTCCAAATGACAAGCGGGTAGACGCATTCATTGAAGAGGATGAAATTATCAAAATAATACAGTGTAAATTTTTCGATAATCCAAGAAAGGAAGTCGGTGGCAATGAAATTGTATTATTTAAAGGATGCCTTGATTGGTTGAAAAAACCTGAGGAAGTTAAAAGATTGAACTTACCTAGTTTTTATGATGTTGCTTCAACATTTTCTGAAAGATGGGAAGAAGGAGTAGATGTTCAACTGCATTTTTTTACTTTCGGAAGATTTTCAAACGAAGCACATCATGAACGAATAGTTTTTAACAACACGGATTTAAGAGAAAGAGTCCAAATGTATTTTCATGATATAGAAGATATTTTAGCACTTTACAAATCAAAATCCCAGAAAGAGAATCCACTTGTTAACGAGAGAATTACGCTTGAGCTTACCCCGGGTGAATATTTTGTAAAAAGAGGAGATATGCCTTCTGTGGTGGCTACTATTAAGGGGAAAGACCTTCTGACAATGTATAAGAAATATGGTGATAATCTTTTTGAAAGAAATATTAGATTCTATCGAGGGGCAAGGAAAGGAAGTATTAATGCAAAAATTATTGATACAATATTAGATGATAACGAGCAACAAAAATTTTGGTATTACAATAATGGGATTAGCTTTGTGTGTCGAAATTTCTCTGTAAAAGATGATGTTAATCCACCCATTTTAGAAGTGCAGGGTTTCCAGGTTATTAATGGGTGTCAAACAACGGTTTGTCTATCCGAGGCAAAACAGAGAGCGGAAGGATGGGAGAATATACCTGATGAAGTTCAAATAGTGGTTCGTTTTATTAAGGCACCCGTGAAAGAAGTGGATTTAATAACCTTATATACAAACTCTCAAAATCCTGTCTCGGAAATACAATTAAAATCTAATGACCTCATTCAGAAAAGGTTAAAAGAAGAACTTGCTCGATATTCTTCACCCTATTTTTATTCCATTAAGGAAGGTGATTGGCAAAAGCTATCCGCAAAGGAGAAAAGGAATTTCAGAGATAGGGTCATAGAAATGTCGGAAGCAGCTCAAGCTATTTATTCATTTACAAATGACCCTGCTTTCGCTCGTAGATGGAAAAACAAACTATTTTCAGAGAAGTATTATGAAATTTTCAGAAAAGACATCTCCGCAGAAGAGATTATCCTTCCTTGGAGGATTCGGAAAGTCATTAACGAGAGAATAGCTAAATATAGGAGAGAAGAATTTAATAAAGTAAAAAAAGAACCGTTTTCTTTTACAGAAGAAGAAAAAACTAACGTGTTAAAAAAAGAATTTTTAATCTACTCTAATCTTATTATCTTGTATTTCATTGGTAAATTGATACAAAAACGATATAGACAATATACATCAATAATCGCTAAGAAACTATTGAATAAAAAATTAGAAGAAAGAATTACGAGAATTTTTGATTATATTATTGGCATCCTTAGATTTAGCGAAAGATTAACACAGGAGACAAATCCTCCACGTTTCCTTAAGAATTTTGATAACATCATTTATAATGAAATACAAAAAGCAGTTGAAATGGACCATGCAAGGGCAGGAAAGGACCCTTTAAGGGAAATGCTGCCAGAAATATAAGTGACAAGGCATAGTATGAATAAAATGTCTTATCCATCATTAGACGAAAAATTTAATACCGTAATCTCTAAGAACACCTTCTATTTCTACAACGAAGAGTTTGAAGAATATTATGAGGGGCATATCTCTTCAATTGCTCAAAATATTTTTCTTCTTAGAAATAAAATAGAAAGAGAAGGGCTAAAAGAGTCGGTTCTGCTTGAGCATATTACAGAGGTTGAAGATGGAATTGATGCAATTTTGACGATAACTGGTTTCTCACAAGAAAGTTTACAACGGATTGTTTCATTTGTTAGAGCTAAAGGTGACCCCGCATTATCGAAACTTGTAAACAAAGAGTCTTGGCCATCTGAGAAACCTATTTCTAACGATTTTAGTGAATGGAATTTAAATAAAATTAAAAAATTAATAAAAGAAAATAGGAAATTCACAGAAGGCGTTATAAATCTATTTTTCAAGGGTTCTACAATTCCAGTAATAAAAAAGGTAATTCCTCTTTTTGAATTTAAGAAGCTTGATATAAATAAATTCAGTTTCTCAATAGAATCATTGGTAGATACCATAATCAGATACAAGACAAAAGGAGCTTATAAGGCAGGCAAAGAAGGCAATCCGGAAGTAGTAATTGAGCAAATTCTTACAGAAAACACGTTAACTTTTGAGAAAGGGAAATTCAGGATTCCAGAAACAGGCAATATTCCAAGAACGATGGATTTTATTATTCCCAATAAGATTTCACCAAAGATGATAATTGAATGTTCATATTCTGTAACAACTGCTTCAGGGATGGGGGACAAGGCAAAGACAGAGAAGACCGTAGCTGATTATCTGAAGAAAAATTATCCGGGAGTAATTTTTGTTGGGTTCGTGGACGGAATAGGTTGGTATGTCCGAAGAGGAGACCTAAAGCGTATGGTTGAAGCATATGACTGTGTTTTCACATTTAGCAAGGATGAACTTGACAGGTTTAAGAATCTGCTAACAGAGACCTTTTATGGAAAATAAAGAATTTTTCGAGACTCTAATAAACAAGGTTGCTCAGGGTGATTGTTTAGAAGTTATGAGAAACATCCCGGATAATAGTGTAGATGTCACCTTTGCCGACCCTCCGTTTAATCTAAAGAAGAAATACAACAGTTACTATGATAAACATGATGTTCAAGAATATCTTTCCTGGTGTAAAGAATGGCTAACAGAAATGGTTCGTATCACCAAGCCAACAGGTTCGATTTTTGTTCATAATATCCCAAAGTGGCTAATTTATTTTGGCTTTTATCTGAACGAAATTGCTATCTTTCGCCATTGGATTGCCTGGAATGCTATGGGCTCACCGCTTGGCAAAACGCTTCTGCCTAACCATTATGGAATTTTATATTATGTGAAATCTGAAGAATTTAAGTTTTACGATATCAGAATGTTGCATAAGCGTTGCAGGGTTTGTCATTATATCTTACAGGACTACGGCGGTAAAAAAAGCCAATTGCACCAGTTTGGACCACTCGTATCTGATGTATGGACTGATATTCATAGAATAAGACACAAGAAAAGAAGAGATGAACACCCATGCCAATTACCTATCCATTTACTTGAAAGATTGTTGCTTATGAGCAGCGATGAAGGAGATATTGTGCTCGACCCATTTATAGGTACGGGAACAACTGCAATAGCCTCTAAAAAATTAGGAAGAAGATTTATTGGCATTGATATTGACCTAAAATATATGGAAATAACGAATAGAAAATTAGAACAAGTTGAGCCAACAGTAATAAATGGATGCTATATCAGTATTTTTCTCGATGATATAGTAACAGTAAGAGACAAAGACTGGGATAAGATTAAAGATGCATTTGTTATTCCACAAAATCCGTTAGAATTGGAAAGAAGAGAGATCTGCTTGCTTCATAAGAAGGGAAAAACAATAAAATACAAGCCACCAAAGGAAATACAAAGTGGTTTATTTTTTCCTGTGGGATGAATAAAGGCAGCAAAAAAATGACAAATAAAGAAACATTATCAAATCTTTTCTTCAATAGGGTAACCATACTTGGTGTCGGGCTGATTGGGGCATCTTTTGCCCTTGCAATGAAGAAATATGGACTCTGTGACAAAATCATTGGCTGCGGAAGGAGAGAAGGTAACCTGCAGAGGGCAAAGGAAAAGGGAATCATTGACGATTATCATATTGATCCTGCAGAAGCCTGTTATGGTTCAGACCTCGTGCTCTTTGCATCTCCGGTTGGAAGCTTTCTTGATATTGTAAAAAAAATCCGCAGTTCTCTGAAAAATGGTTCCATAGTAACAGATGTTGGAAGTGTAAAGGGGGGACTCGTTTCCGATATGGAAGCATTCATGCCAGAAAACGTCTGGTTTGTTGGTTGCCACCCGATAGCTGGGAATAACCGTTCAGGGATTGATACCGCAACAGCAGATCTCTTTCATCGTGCTAAGTGCGTTATCACCCCCACAGAAAAGACTAACAAAAACGCCCTTGAAAAGGTTATTGCTCTATGGAAAACCTTCGGGTCTGTTATAGAGTTAATAAATCCTCAAGAACATGACCGGATATATGCATTCGTCAGTCATCTGCCTCATCTTATTGCGTATGCAATTATGAATACAGTAGCTGATAGAGACAGTTCATATCTGAAGTTTTCCGGACAGGGGTTTATGGATACGACAAGGATAGCATCGAGCTCCCCGGAGCTTTGGCGTGATATCTGTCTTTTGAATAAGGATAACCTCCTTGAATCCCTATCGATTTTCAAAAACAACATTGAAAGGTTAAGCCAGCATCTCAGGGCTTCTGATTCTGAGTCCCTGGAAAGGGAATTCAAGAGGGCCCGGATACTGAGGGAAGGTATTGGACAGAATTGAACTTACAAAGGCAAGATGGTTTAAAGGTGAACTTGCTCCTCCCCCTGATAAATCCATATCCCACAGGGCAGTCTTCTTCTCTTCCCTCTCAAAAGGTAAGAGCAATATAAAAAACTTCCTCAGGGCTGAGGATACAATGAGCACCCTTAATGCATTCAGAAAGCTCGGCGTGGAAATTCAGGAGATTGTAATCCCCCCCCCTTTAGAAAAGGGGGGTGAGGGGGGATTCTCAGGCGAACTTATAGTTCACGGGAAGGGATTATATGGCCTTAAGGAGCCTTTTGATGTCATAAACTGCGGGAATTCTGGCACGACAATACGACTTATTGCAGGGGTACTTTCAGGTAACCCATTTTTCTCTGTCCTTACCGGTGATGAATCCTTAAGGCAAAGGCCGATGGCAAGGGTTATTACCCCATTAAGACAGATGGGTGCCGAGATAATGGCAAGGTCCGGAGATAAATATCCACCCGTCGTAATCAAGGGAAGAAGGCTTCATGCAATACAATATGCCATGCCTGTAGCGAGTGCCCAGGTAAAATCCGCTGTCCTCCTCGCAGGACTTTATGCAGAAGGAGAGACAGAGGTCATAGAGCCTTATAAATCAAGGGACCATACAGAACGGATGCTCCCTGCCCTTGGTGCAGAAATAACGGTTGAAGGCCTTCATATAAAGATTAAAGGTGGGACGGAATTAAGGGGTACAGATATTTATGTACCAGGGGATTTTTCATCTGCTGCATTCTTTATCGTTGCAGCCCTTTTAGTTCCTGACTCAGAAATACTGATAAAAAATGTGGGAGTAAACCCAACGAGAACAGGACTTTTAGAAGTTTTAAAACAGATGGGAGCAAATATTGAATTAACTAATATAAGGGACATCTCTCTTAACTCACCCCTCATCACTCATCACTCGTCACTTTTTGTAGGTGAACCTGTTGCAGATATATATTGCAAAGGCAAGAAAGAACTCAACGCAATACAAATAACGAAAGAAAAAATCCCTTCCCTTATTGACGAGTTTCCTATCCTCTGTATAGCAGCAACACAGGCTACAGGAATCACAACTATTCGTGGAGCAGAGGAGTTGCGTGTAAAAGAGTCTGACAGGATAAAGGCAATGGCAACAGAACTCAGAAAGATGGGGACAGAAATTGAAGAGTTTGAAGATGGCCTGAGTATCAGGGGAAAGGCGAACCTGAGAGGCACATCCGTTGAAAGTTACGGAGACCACAGGATTGCAATGGCCCTGAGTATTGCAGCATTGATTGCAGATGGTACGACCACGATTCATGGTATCTCATCTGTGAATATATCATTCCCCGGATTTTTTGAAATTTTGAGAAGGCTGACAGGTAGCAATGGCTAACTACATTCATCTTATGACCTTACATAGCGTTTTAAAATCTAAGGTTGCTGAGTGGAGAGATTTAAATTACAAATCAGAATCCCCTGTTATCTCCGAAATCTTTAACTTTAGCTACGATTCCGAAACTCAGACCTTGCGTTTTTTACGAAAAGCACAATTTGAAGCCCTTGAAACATACTGGTATTTAAGACTTGTTGAAGGGACTCCACATATTTTTGATTTGTACAAAAGAATTTTTCCTAAAAAACAATTGCTGGAGGTTTTTGGTCTGAAGCATTTAGTTGAAAATTTGCCAGAAGACTTAATCACAGATGAACTTATAGAAAATATCTTTGGGAAGGTAACAACTAATGATGAATTTGTAAAGCAGAACAGACTGGAGGCCCTCAGAGAAACACTTTCATTAAGTTATCCAAGCTACATATTAGCCTTAGCAATGGGAGCAGGTAAAACTATTTTAATCGGGACAATTATTGCTACTGAATTTGCAATGGCTCTTGAATATCCTGATAATACAAACTTCGTTAAGAACGCCTTAGTATTCGCTCCCGGTAAAACTATATTAGGTGCTTTAAAAGAACTCTCTGATATTCCTTACGAAAAAATACTCCCCCTTAGATTATACAAGGAATTTATCACATCGGTGAAATTTACCTATACCCGGGATGGAGAAAAAGACATTCCTATAATTAAGGAAAGTAGTTTTAATGTAGTAGTTACTAATACCGAAAAAATAAGGATTCAAAAACAAACGATTACTAAATCTCTAATCAAGGATTTATTTGCTGACGCATCCCAGGAAGATATCATAAAGCAAGAAGTAGCAAACCAAAGGCTTCAAACAATTGCTTCTCTCCCTAATCTCGCTATATTCTCAGACGAAGCACATCATACTTATGGTCAGGCACTTGGTGAAGAATTAAAAAGAGTCAGGCAAACAGTTGATTACCTTGCAGAAAAAACTAACCTCTTGACCGTGATTAACACCACGGGAACACCTTACTATGGGAGACAAATTCTAAAGGATGTAATTTATTGGTATGGTCTGTCACAGGGAATTAAAGATGGGATTCTAAAAGAAGTGAGAGGCAATATTGTTGCTTATCCTGAGGTAGAAGATGAACATTTTATAAGCGATGTAATCATTGATTTCTTCAAAAACTATAAAGATATAAAAATCTATGATGGTAGCCCCGCAAAACTCGCCCTTTATTTTCCTAAGATAGACGACCTGCAAAATGCTAAACCGATTGTAGAGAAAACATTAGTAGAAATTAAAGAAGACCCCTCCATTGTTTTAGAGGTACACAACGAATCAAAAGATGAGATAAAAGATTTATTTGATAATAGAATAAATGACCCATACTTACTAAATAGGGTTTTTCTTCTTGTCAATAAGGGGACCGAAGGCTGGAACTGTCTATCTTTATATGCAACCGCTTTAGCAAGGGAACTCAAAGCGAGCAATAACTTCTGTCTTCAGGCAGCCTCTCGGTGCTTAAGACAGACACCAGGAAATATACATAAAGCAAAAATATATTTATCTCAGCAGAATGTAAAAATTTTAGATTCTCAGTTGAAGGAGACCTATGGCGAAACACTTCAGGAGCTAAATTTAGCATCACCGAATCTTAGAACAGACAGGTTAATCTTAAGAAAGACAGAAATCCCCCCGTTATTACTTAAAAAGAAAATACTAAAGGTCATTCCTCTTGATAAAAAAATAGATTTTAAGCAGATAGAGATTCAAAAACCGGAAATCACAACTGAAGAATCTAAAAAAACTATCTACGATTTGAAAGACATCCCAGATAGAAAAGGCGTACTAATAACTCACAAAGAAGAAAAATGGATAATAGAGGAAGATTTTGTTGATGCTTATTCCTTTGCCGTTGAACTTTCATCTTTATACAGATTACCTCTTATGATGATTTATGAAAAAATAAAAGAAGTTTATCCTGAAGGAGAGATTCCAGATAGCCACGCTTTTGAGATTAGAAAACAACTGGAAGGAAAACTCAAAAATTACGATATAACAGAAGAGAAAGTTGAAGTTGCCCTTGCGTTAGTTAAACCTAAATGTTTCAGCAGAGAGGAAACAGAAGGGAAACCTATCTTCACCACTGAAATTGTCTATCACAAGGATAAAGAAAATCTTCTTCTAAAGTATGACCGATTCAAAGAGCAAAATAAGGGAT
>VGWY01000022.1 GCA_016873575.1 Nitrospira sp.
ATCTAACATTGTCTTTTCTATTTCTTTATAAAAGCTGTCGATGTCTTTCTGTATCTCAATAGTCTTCCGTATTGCAGTAACAATCCTGCAATAAGTCTGTATCTCATCAAGGGAAAGTATCCGTTCCTTTCTGTCCTTCAGCCACTTGTCGCATACCTGATAGCCACCGATTTGATAAGTCCATACAGCAGGGGCAATCCCTTCAAAGCATTGTGTCTTATTGATGAAAACCAGTCCGGCTTTGTCATCATATCTCGATTTTTCTACCCTGTTATCACCTTTCCCCTGAAATCTTGCAATCGGTGAATCAAGCTCAGCGGATTTAAGCAGGTGCAAGTCAACAAGCCTGTTCCCGTATTCAGCTATTTTCTTGAACAGCTTATAATCCTTTGTAAACGGCACTCTCGGAAAGTCTATCTTAAGGAACTCTGTATATTTAGTTCTATATATTTCGGAATAGAGGACTGCATAAATGTAGTAGAAGATTTCTTCAGGGGAAAGACTCTTCTTGAATTCTGTTTTCAATCGATCAAGGAAGGCATTAGAGAAATTCGGTGTCTTAAAGAAATAGTCTGATGAAGGTTCAAAGAGCAGCATTGCGGAACCAAAGGGTATCCTTTTTGGTTTCTCTCGCTGTTGGTATCGGTATAAAGGAAAAGACCACGTTTGATCGCCAAAAAAGTTCAAGTCAGAAATGTTTGAGGTCACGAAGGCATGTCTGAACTCAAATACCTTAATATATCTGCTCCTTTTCAACTGTAGACCGAGATTACTGTTTTTTAGAAAATGCTGCATTAAATCGAATCTGTCTCTGTCAATTAGCTCAGGAACATAACAGATATACCTTTCATCAAAAGGACGATAAGAGTAACATACTATTGATTGTTTCCAATCCTCTTTTTTCAGTTTATTTCTAACCGGGCTTATTTTGAAATCCGCCGTATCTTTCAAATCTAGGGACTGAGCAACCAAATCATCGGGCAAATTGCTTGTGAAGGTTCTCATTCTTTGCTTGAGCTCTTCTCTCGTGAAGGCGACCACGAAATGATCTCTGTGAGTTTTAACTCCACTTGACGACTTCTCAAATATCTCAGTTAAAGGGATGAACCGGTCATAAATCGCCTGTAGAGAGAAGTCCTTTTCTACAAAGAAGAAGTTTGAGGTTGCTGGACTAAGTTTTTTCCATTTTGTGGTTTTGGCGCTATGCCTGTCAAGATATGCATATTTGTTTTCTCTTAATCCGTAGACGTCGTGATAAAAGACTTTGCATGCTTTCCCCTTCTTCTCTTTCTTGATGAATAAGACAATGGACACGCCCTGCTGAATATCAAAGACATTTTCATCCTTGCTTCCATCAGGACACTTTTCACCGATACGGCTGTTGCCGTGGAGGTTTAAGATATAGATTTCATCGAAACTATCAAGCAACCTTTTTCTCATCCCTCTGTGTATCAATCCTGACAGATAGGAATTGTTTGTGATCATCCCGATTATCCCTTTGCCGTCACGGTCGATCTTCCAATGTGCAAATCTGAGGAACTTTATATAATCGTCAGAAAGGGGTTGTATGTTCCTTTCATTCCGGACGTCCTCTTTATACAGTTCCATCTCTTGTTCTATGAAGTCAGATTTATTGACAGAACTGACGGAATACGGAGGATTTCCTAATATCACTAAAATCGGCTGTTCTTTCTTCACCCTTCCTGCAAGGTGTGATTCTTCTGACAGGGAAACCATTCCCGGCAATTCGGTCTGTGCAAGTTCTTCCATCTCAAGAGTATTGGTAAGGTAGAGCTTTACCCTGTCATCCTTCTGCAACCTGTATCCTAATTCTTCAAGCAGGAAGGACATCTTTAAATGTCCTACTGCATAGGGCGCCATCATTAATTCAAAGGCATAAAAGTTTTTCAGGATATGCTCTTTGATGAAATTCTCTTTGCCTCCCTCACCGTATTTTGATACAAACTCATCAACGGCCAATTTTGCAGACTCAGCCAAAAAGGTCAGTGTTCCTGCTGCAGGGTCTAAAACTGTCACATTGTTGCTTGCTAATCCATCGGGTCTTTTAAATTGTTCTTTCAGGATGCTGTGTAATGAACGGACTATATAGGACACTACAGGTTCAGGGGTGTAATATACCCCCCTCATCTCTCTTGTTTTTGGGTCATACTCGGAAAGGAAGGTTTCGTAAAAGTGAACTACCGGGTCTTTACCTTTCCCTTCATGGAAATACTGATGAAGTATTTTATTGATGTCGGCAACGGAC
Organism: Nitrospira sp.; assembly: GCA_016873575.1. Taxonomy (GTDB): domain Bacteria; phylum Nitrospirota; class Thermodesulfovibrionia; order Thermodesulfovibrionales; family SM23-35; genus VGWY01. Next base: position 2,267 of record VGWY01000022.1, read on the forward strand.
AGGATTTCCGAAATGTCGTCAATAATCCACTCCATAGGCTGAGGCAATGAACCTAATGAGATAAACTGAAAAACGTCTCTCAGTATTCCGATAGTTTCAGGTATGTTGTAATAAGCAAGTTTCCTGTTAAAACCATTCTCGGAACGCGTACGGGCTGCAAAAAGTCCATAGGTGATTGTCTGTGCGTACAGGTCTGAAAACTCGTCTTCGGTTAAACTGCTGATAAGATAGTCTTTGAATGCTTTGTAAAAGCTCCTGATGAATCCTTTCCCTGTCTGTTCTTCTTCCTTCAGTACATTTCCTATTACCTCATCTTTTAAAAAGCGTGTCCGTTTGGCAAGTTCAATAGCAAGGTTCTTTGCATCATAGACTTTTGGTATCGAGAAGGAAAAAAACTTTTCCAGCAGTTGAAGGAATTCAGGCTCCTTCTCGACAGGCGGAGTAGTTTTCAGCTTATGCACTACGTATGGCCTTCCGACAAGAACCTTATCCGTTCTGACACCATTACGGTAAAGCCTGAACTCAAAGAAATTGGTAAGAATCACGTTCGGGAAGGTATGCAAGTATCTCTTAAGCTGCTCTGTCTCCTCTATCCTGTCAAGATTTTCGATGGCAGGGTCTTTAGCCTCAATGTATCCCGTGATATGTTGTTTACCATCCCATACTCTGAAATCCGGGTTACCTGCTTCCGTCTTTTTGGGAAGAATTGTTATACGCACTTTTTTCTTTCCGATTGAACTGCAATACTCATCAAGAAGAAATTTCAAGACTGGGTAATAACTTTCTTCCCTTGCGTCTCCCTGTTTGCTGGTATCGGCTATCTGCTTTAAGTAGGCTTTAAGCATGATGCAGCCTCTCGATAACTTTCTGGTTAGCGCTTGTCGACTCGTTGGTTTTCGGCATAGTTATTTCGGGAGCTATTCTTTCATGGATATGGAGAGATACGGTGGGGACTTCAAAGAATCTGTTTTCTGCTTTTCCGGTCCATACAAGCTGAGGGTCAAGATGGGGGTCATATTCATACTTTTTGGGCTTAGGCTTAGCAGTGTCATAAGACGCAAGACCAACAGGAACGGCATTTTTACGGGTTTCTTTTTTATGCTTATAAGCATCTACATCATTATTCTTTTTTGGAGTCTTCTTCGCCAAAACCACTCTCCTTAGAAACCTCCGAAACATTAATAACTTTCATAACAGATTGCAGACTTCTTGTTCTTATTTTTTGGCGGCATAGCTAATGCTATTCTGTCTTTTTCTTTTCAGCGTACTCTTTCGCTTTTTTATAGATGTCCTCGACGCTCATGCCTTCAAAGAGTTCGTCCTGAAGTTTCAGATAATCTCTCTTTTCAAAGGTAATCTGAGACAGAAACCTTATTGCATCAGCCTCGCCGAGATTTTTAAACAATATCCTCAGCCCTTTTTCCCTTATCTCCATATCGCTCGCCATCTCTGCCATTTTAATTCACCTCCATATCTTCAATAAACCTCAGAGGGTTTATGATCTTTATGTTAATATCCAGCGTTGTCGCCCTTCTTATTAGTTTATCATCACAGGTTAAAAAATACTCAGCTTTCCCTTTTAAAGCGCAGGCAAGATGTATGGAATCTCTTGGCTTTATGCCTTTTGACTCAAATTCCTTCGCAGCAGTCAAAACAGACTCATCAGGTGTTATACTCTCAACTGCAAGGGAAGCAGCCATCTCAATTTCCTGCCGCACATCTTCATAAGGATTCAGGCTGTTTTCATAGTCAATCATAAATGACCATAAAAGCGTAAGTTCTTTGTTTTTGATTTTCTGGAGAATAGAAAATATCGCTATTGTCTCAAGCCGTATCCTTACCTGCGACTGATCGTCAAAAGGGCGGTTATAAATATTCATATCAAAGTAAATCCTGCTCATACCAATGTATCCGATTCTGTAAACTTCCTGATCTCACCTTTTGCATTCCGGAGGTCGGTTATCGCCATGAATGCCCATTTCCCGAAACCTCCAAATAATCGAACGATGGTTTCCGTGGCTATTCTTTCATGGATATGGAGTAATACGGTAGGAACTTCAAAGGATGTGTTTTCTGCTTTCCCAGTCCATACAAGTTGAGGGTCAAGATGGGGGTCATATTCATACTTTTTGGGCTTAGGCTTTGAGGTATCATAAGAGGCGAGTCCTACTGGAACAACATTCTTCCTTGTCTCAGTTTCATGCCTGTAGGCTTCTACATTTTCATCTTTTTTCCTTGTTCTCTTTGCCATTGTTTATCCCCTTGTTTTATTCCTTACCCTCTCGTTTTTTACTTTTTGATTTTAACAGGTTAAGTTCCATTTCAATTATTCTTTTTTCACGCTCCAGTTCCTCTTTCAGCTCTTTTTCAGTCGGCAGGTATAGCTTGTATTTTGAGGCGAAAAGCCGTTTGTTTTCATTTAGCACAGAATACTTGACCACGGTTTCATTCTTTTCCGAGCAAAGTATTATGCCGATTGTCGGATTATCGGTTTCAGTCCTGATTTTATTTTCATAATAGCGGACATAAAAATCCATCTGCCCAATGTCCTGATGGGTGAGTTTCCCTATCTTCAAATCAATGAGCACAAAGCATTTCAGAAGATAATTGTAAAACACAAGGTCTATATAAAAATTATCACCGTCCGCAGAAATGTGCTGCTGTCTTCCGGCAAAGGAAAAACCTTTACCCAGTTCAAGCAGGAATTCCTGTAATTTTTCTATCAGCGCCTTCTCAAGGTCTTTTTCCAGAAAACGGATATTTTCTTTCACATTAAGGAATTCAAGCACATAGGGGTCTTTAATAATATCTTCAGGTTTTGGGGAAGGCTCAAGCTTATGTATTTCTTTTCTGACCGCTTTCTTATCCCTGCTTGAAAGAATGCGTTCGTAATAAAAAGAATTGATCTGCCGTTCAAGCTGGCGGGTGCTCCAGTTTCCGGCAATGCATTCTTCAATATAGAAATTTCTTACTGACTCCTTCTCAACCCGCATCAGTAAACGATAATGCGTCCAGTTCAATTGGCTACGCAGTGCGTCGCCAATTGGAAATGCCATGTAAAACTGTCGCATATTTTTTACATTGGAATAATCAAAGCCTTTCCCAAAATCTTTAGTTAAGCGCTGAGAAAGATTTTTTAACAGGTATTCCCCATATTCTGCTTTCGCCTTGCCCCTTTGCTCTTCTTCAACAATAACCCTGCCGATATGCCAGTATGCCTGAACCATCGCAAAATTTACAGCACGGTAGGCGCTGCTTCTTGCGGTCTCAAGAATCTCCCTGACGCGCCTGTATATTGATTCTACCGTCTTCGTGTCTTCTATCTGCTTGTGCATATTAAAGCCTTTGTAAAAATTCCCTTATTAGTTCTTTCATGGATATGTAATGATACAGTTGGGACTTCAAATGATGTGTTTTCTGCTTTCCCTGCCCATACAAGTTGAGGGTCAAGATGGGGGTCATATTCATACTTTTTGGGCTTAGGCTTAGCAGTGTCATAAGACGCAAGACCAACAGGAACGGCATTTTTACGGGTTTCTTTTTTATGCCTGTAGGCTTCTATATTTTCATCGGCAGAATCTTTTCTTTTTCTACCCTTCACCGTAATACTCCTTGCCCTATTTGAGGCTCTCAAGAAAGCAGCAGGTTTGTAAACTTTATGCTCTCTCTATGCAACCTGCCTGTGTATTTCTCTGAAAGGTCGTATGCGCTTTAAAATATCCTGTTTTTTCTTTTTTACTATAAAGAGATCATACTGATTCTGGAGATTCAGCCAGAGCTCCTCCGATGTTCCGAAATATCTTGAAAGTTTTATCGCCATTTCAGGGCTAATGTTTCTTTTTTCGTTTATTATTTCATTTATAGTTCTGAATGAAGTGTTGAGCTCTTTTGCCAGTTGTGTTTGTGATATCCTCAGAGGTTCCATGAATTCCTTTTTAAAAATTTCTCCGGGATGTGAAGGTTTTCTCTTTAAGTCAAACATAATGGTATCTCCTTTAGTGATAGTCGGTAATTTCTACTTCGTAAGCATCAGAGCCGATAAATTTAAATACTATTCTATACTGATCATTTTATGAATTATTCCCAGTATCCAAACCTCAGTTTCAACAATCTTGAATACAACCCTGTAATTTCCTGCTCTAAGCTTCCAGTATCCTTTCAGTGTTTTTTTTAGAGGCTCACCGTATTGATGGGGTTCAGTCTGTAGTCGCTCTTCTATAGCTTTCTTGATACGTAAGCGCAAATTTTCATTGATTTTAGGAATATCAATTTTTTTAACATCAGGATGGTATCTTAGAGTGAAGGGCAAGATTACCAGACCTCGTCGTGTTTTAAGGATTTTGTTTTGCTGAAAGTTCGCTCTCTTTTTTCAGCAAGAACAGCCAAAGCGACATCTTCCTCCATTTCCAGAGCCTCTTTTATGAGGTCACGTACTTTAAGTGACAAAGAAACGCCGTCTCTTTTAGCAAGATGTTCAACACTATTATATAAAGGCGTTTCTAATACGACATTTACTCTTGGATTCTTTGTTGGCATATTCTTTACCTCCGAAATAAAGTGTATCACTTATAATACACCATGTCAACGGGAAAACCCTCTCATACTATTTTCCGAAGACCCTATTGAAAATATAATCTATATTTTTCAGATAATATGCAAGGTCGAAAATCTCTCCCATCTCTTTTACTGTGAGATATTTTTTGACTTCTTTATCTTTTAATAATAACTTCTTGAACTCAATCCCTGTCCTCCAGCTCTTCATCGCATTCTTCTGCACAATGTCATATGCATCTTCACGACTGATGCCCTTGTTTATGAGTGCGAGCAAGACCCTCTGGGAATTGTAGAGGCCATAACTTCTATCAATATTATCCTTCATCCTCTTCGGGTAAACCTGAAGTCCCTCAAGGATTCCATTAACCCTGTCAAGCATATAATCAACAAGTATTGAGCTGTCAGGGATTATTACCCGTTCAACAGAAGAATGTGATATGTCCCTCTCATGCCATAAGGCAATATTTTCAAGGGCTGCCATGGCATTTGATCTTACAAGCCTTGCAAGTCCGGAGAGGTTTTCACAGCCGACAGGATTCCGCTTATGCGGCATTGCAGAAGAACCCTTCTGCCCTCTCATGAATGGTTCTTCTACCTCAAGCACCTCTGACCTCTGGAGATGCCTTATCTCAACAGCTATCTTCTCTATAGATGCTGCAATCAGGGCAAGGGTGGTTAGATACTCTGCATGTCTGTCTCTCTGGACTATCTGTGTCGCAACAGGCTCAGGCCTCAGTCCGAGTTTCTTACATACCTTCTCTTCAATCGCTGAAGGGATATTGGAGAATGTACCAACAGCACCAGATAGTTTGCCTATGCTTATTGTATCCTTTGCCTTCTTTATCCTTTGTAGATTTCTCTTCATATCCTCATGCCACAGGGCAAACTTGAGACCCAAGGTTATCGGTTCTGCATGGATACCATGGCTCCTGCCCATCATTGGTATCTTTTTATATTGATAAGCCTGCCTTTTCAGAACATCCATCAACTTCTTTATATCCTCGATGATAATATCAGATGCGTCCCGCATAAGGAGGGCAAGGGCTGTATCGAGTATATCCGATGAGGTTAACCCCTTATGAATGAACCTCGATTCATGCCCGACATTCTGTGCAACAGATGTTAGAAATGCTATAACATCATGTTTTACAACCTTCTCTATCTCGTCAATCTTATGGATATCAAAGCGCGCCTTTTTCTTAATTACTTGTAATGCCTCTTTAGGTATCTCACCAAGCTCTGCCCATGCCTCACATACAGCAATCTCTACATCAAGCCATTTCTGGTATTTTGTTTCAATATCCCACAACCTTCCCATCTCAGGCCTTGTATAACGTGGTATCATAATGCCTCCTCCTTATTTATTTCCTCGATGTATCGCCACTATCCCACCTGCTAACGTATCATATGTAACATCCCTCCATCCAGCAGATTCAATCAGATTGATGAGTTCAGGAGGTGTAGGGAAATCTTTTATCGTATTTCCTAAATAGCGATATGCATCAGGATGAGAGCCTAAAACAAGAGAAATGAATGGTACGAGTTTCGTCAGATAAAAGGAATAGACCTTTGCAAGAAATTGGTTTTTTGGCTGACTGAATTCGAGGCAGACAAAACAACCTCCGGGTTTTGTGACACGATAGAATTCCTGTAATGCCTTTAACCTGTTATGAATGTTTCTCAAGCCAAAAGTAATGGTAATCGCATCGAATTGCTCATCTTTAAAGGGGAGACTCTCTGCATTTGCTTCCCGGAAGGTTATTTTGTTATAGAATTCAGCTTTTTCAACCTTTTTCCTCCCAATCTCAATAAGCTCACGAGAGAAATCTATTGCCTCAATATGAGCATTCCCCTTCCAGAATTTGCAGAGTTCAATAGCCATATCGCCTGTGCCTGTACATACATCAAGAATTTTATCACAATTAATTTTCCCTGTTTCCTGAGCTACTTTTCCTCTCCACCTGATATCAAGACCGAGGCTGAGGACATGATTCAAAAGATCATAGCGAGCAGAGATATTTGAAAACATCTGCTCGACTTTTTTAGCATCACGCTTTTTATGATCCACAAGATTCATAATAGGTATCTCAAGTTTTATTATTTTTACACCCTGCGGTCTCTGCCGCAGTTCTTTATTTCTGTCATTCTGGCTTGTCCAGAATCTTTCTTGCGATCCCGAACAGTCGGAAGGATTCCCGACAAGCGGGAATGACACTGAAAACAAATATTTAATTTCAGACGCCCTGCGGTCTCTGCCGGAGGGAGCTTCACTTCAAAAGCGTCATCTTCCTGTGCTTTGAACATTCACAGGCTTTTCTTTTTGCCTGTTTTATCTGTTTGAGACTCTCAATGATTATCTTACCTATATTCAATGCCTCCCGATAAAAAATATTTCTTAATTCAACATGACTCCAGTCAGGGCCAATTCCCTCTGCCCGATTAACAATAAGATAAAGACCAGCATAACAGGCTCCTATCTCTCTTGCCAGATACACCTCGGGGCAAAGGCTCTGCCCAACAACATCTCCGCCAAACGATTCTATCATCCTTACCTCAGCCCTGCTTTCAAAATGCCTGCCATCGGTAACTGTATATACCCCACCGTTGACCTGTCTATCTGGAAGCAATCTATTACTGGTTTCAGCGAGCAGTTTTGAAAGTTCAGGACAGATCGGGTCACGCATAATGAGCAAATACTTATCCGAGAGATGAACATCTTTTCGCAAGGAAAGATCAATATAATCATCCGGGATTATAAAGTGACGCAATTTTAAATCTTTATTAATCGCTCCTACCCCACCTTCAGCAAGAATGGTCTTCACCCCTGCCTTCTCTAAAACCCAGAAAATCTGACGTGATGCATCGGCCCGACTTACACCAGCACGCCAGCCATGCATTCTAACCATGAGGACCGTCTCGCCATTTATCTCAACCAATTTAAACTCAGGGCTTTCACCAAAAGGCGTTAGAAAAATTTTTCTTTCAATTGCCTTCACTCCTGTGAGCTTAAGATCCTCAGGGAAATTGATAGAAAAGGTGCTTGACCCGCCGATAAAGGCAAATTTAGTTTTTGGTATGTTAAACCTCATAAACCTTCAATATCTTAAATTCCGTATCCCTCTGAGCAGGGATTTTCCCAGCCTTTCTTATCAGATCAACCATCTCATCAACAGTAATCCGATGAGATACCCCTGCAGCTCTCACAACATTCTCCTCGATCATGATACTCCCCATGTCATTGGCTCCAAATGAGAGACAAATCTGTCCAATATCTTTACCCTGAGTAACCCATGACCCCTGGATATTTGAAAAATTATTTAGGAATAAACGACTTACCGATAGTGTTTTCAGATATTCTATGGATGAAACCGACTTGCCTCCCAAAGAGGTATTTCCTGGCTGAAATGTCCATGGGATAAATGAGAGGAACCCTCCTGTCCTGTCCTGAAGGTCTCTTATCTTTTGAAGATGTGTTATCCTGTCTTCGGCGGTTTCAACCGTTCCAATCATCATCGTTGCAGTCGTCTGAAGCCCCATATTATGAGCCTCTTCCATAACCCCCAGCCACTCTGAAGAGGATATCTTCTTTGGACTTATCCTTTGTCTTACCCTGTCAACCAATATCTCCGCGCCTCCTCCAGGGAGAGAATCGAGGCCGGCTTCCATGAGCTCTTTCAATGCCTCTGAAATAGATATCCCTGCTGATTCGGCAATATGAACAATTTCCGGAGGAGACAGACTGTGAATCCTGATATTGAATTTGCTTTTTATCTCGGAAAACATCTTTGTGTAATAATCAATGTTCAGTTCAGGGTTAATTCCGCCCTGAAGCATTACCTGCGTGCCGGAGAGTTCAAGGGTCTCGGCAACCTTTTTTTCGATCTCTTCCTGGCTTAAAACATAGGCTTCAGGATGTCCCTTTGGCCTGAAAAAGGCACAAAAGGAACACTGATTCTGGCAGATATTCGTGTAATTAATATTGCGGTCTATCTGAAAAGTTGCTATTCCATCAGGATGTTTTGTATGACAAACAGCATCTGCTGCCTCTGCAAGCTCTAATAAATCAGCCTCTTTTAAAAGAAATAGTGCTTCCTCAAGGTTTAATCTTTTTTCTTTTCTCGCCTCATGAAAAATCTCATGGGTCTTCATGTCTTTACCCCTGAATGGAAATTGATAAATTCCGGTTCTGGAACCGTCTTAAGCTCCCCAATCTCTGTGGCTAACCTGTAGAAATAGAGAAGTCCATCCTGGTAATCCTTTCCAAAATCAAATCGAAGGGATTTAAAATACTCCTTAAGGAAAAAGAAACTAAACGGTTCCCACTTGGCAGCATATTCAGCTATCTCAGAGAGGTGTTCCATTGAATAAACCATTGATTTTTTTAAAATATCGAATACATACTCGCTTAACTCACTTCGTGTCTCAGCAAACCTGCGGTTTACTGCCCAGACTGCATAAACCATCTTCTTCCCGGTCAATTTCTTCCATTCCATTCCCAGATCATAGAGATAGAAATCTTTTGCATCTACAGAATACTTCAAGGCCATATCTCCAATGAGTAAAGCTGCATCAGCATTTTCAAACAACCTGTTCAAATCAGGAAGACAGATAAAATACTCAGGTTCAACACCATATCCACGGCTCAGGATTAGTTTTAGCAAAACATGTGATGTAGCAGAGGTGCTGGTAAGGGCAACCTTTTTCCCTGATAACTCTTCTATCGGGAAACGACTGAGCATGAGGATGCTTTTCACTTCACCGTCAGAACTCACGGTAAAATCAGGGAAGAGGACGAGTGATTCATGGTGACGGGCATATTCAATGGATGAGATCGGTGAAATATCGAGTCCTCCGCTTATCAGGAGATTATTCAGTTCCGTCGGCGTTCCCTTGATAAGTTCGATGTCCAGTAATGCGTAACTTTTAACCAGTCCATAATAAAGGGGAAGACAATTCAAAAACTGGATGTGTCCAACCTTAGGTCTCAATGGATACCCCGTGTCTTTTGAACAATGTCTGTATTATTCGGGTTATAAACCTTTATGGCATTATATAAGGTATCCCTTTCGACAGGTACCCTTTTAGTAGTAAAAATCAAATCTAATAGTTCTTCTTTTGAAATAGACTGATCGGTCTCGGCACCTGCTGCATGTGTTATCTTCTCCTCGACAACTGTACCGTCAAGATCATCAACGCCGAACAGGAGCGAAAGCTGGGCGACCTTTAAGCCGAGCATTATCCAGAATGCCTTGATGTGCGGGAAATTATCGAGTATGAGCCTTGAAACAGCAAGCATCTTCAGATTCTCAAAAGCAGTTGGCTTTTTAAAATCAGTCAACTGTGTATTCTGTGGATGAAACGGTAAAGGGATAAAGGATTGGAATCCACCTGTTTCATCCTGAAGCGCTCTTAAAGTCAAAAGGTGATCAATCCGCTCCTCAATTGTTTCGATATGTCCATAAAGCATCGTGGCATTCGATTTAAGGCCAAGATTGTGGGCTGTACGCATTACCTCCAGCCATTCCTCGGAAGTGGCTTTTTTAGAACATACCGCCTCTCTTACCCTGTGGGTTAATATCTCTGCACCGCCACCGGGAAGTGAGCCTAATCCGGCATTTTTCAATCTTGTCAATACTTCCATGATTGAAAGATTTGAGATTTTCGCAAAGTATGCTATCTCGACAGCAGTGAATGCCTGGATGTGAACATCCGGCATAATATCCTTAAGTCGGTAGATAACCTCAAGATAGTAGTCAAACGGCAGGTCAGGATGAAGTCCGCTGACAATGTGAAACTCGGTTATCCCAAGGTCCCTTGCTGACATGGCTATTTCCATTACTTCATCTGTTGTCATCGCATATGCATCAGGGTCTCCTTTGTCACGACTGAAAGCACAGAACTTACACCGCGATATGCAAATGTTGGTCAGGTTAATATGACGGTTTACGTTAAAGTATGCATGATTACCCGTTTTTTTCTCTTTAACCTTATTGGCAAGCTGTCCAATATAAATGATGTCATTTGAGTTCATAAGCGTTAATGCATCATCTTTGGAAAGCCTTATGCCTTCTTCTACTTTTTCTGAGATTTCACTCAGATTATTATCTTTCATATTGTTATAGCTCCTGTGTAGCCGCAGGCTTTAGCCTGCGTTTGAATTCATTTTAAAAACCTTAAAAAATCTAAAAAACGCAACCTAAAGGTTGCGGCTACAATTCAAAAAAATTATTCCTTCCTCCACTCTTTAAACAACTCATGTTCAATGCCTAAAAGATTTAATACCTTGCCCACTACAAAATTGACCATGTCATCAACTGTTTTCGGATGATGATAAAAGGCAGGCATGGCCGGTAAAATCTGTGCCCCTGCCCTTGCCACTTTTACCATATTCTCCAGATGGATCAGGCTGAGAGGAGTCTCACGTACAACCAGAATTAATTGTCTCCCCTCCTTGAGAGCTACATCAGCCATCCTCTCAAGAAGATTACCTGAGATACCATTTGCCACTGCTGCCAACTTTCCTACACTGCATGGGATGATAACCACTGCTTTTTGTACATTTGAGCCGCTCATAAAGGGAGCTTCAAAATCATCATTTTCCCATATCCTTATGTAGTTGCTGATTTCAGACAGACCAAGACTGTCCATCTGCTCAATGCCTCCGACTCCAAGCTCCTCGGACATCACCTTTTTACCGGCATGAGTTACAACCACATGGACATTGTGCTCCCTCATCCCGAGTTCCTGGATCAGTCTTACACCATAAATACTTCCACTTGCCCCTGTAATGCCAATTACATAATCAGACAATGCCCGGCCTCCCGAAAATTACATCAAAAACAACAAATAAGAACATGAGGATACTGATAATCCCGTTCATGGTGAAAAAGGCAACATTCAGTTTTGAGAGATCGTTTGGTTTAATTAAACTATTTTCATAAGCGAGAAGGATTGCTGTTAACAGTATGCCAATATAATAGAATAAACCAAGAGTAAGACGCATACCAAGCCAAACTAACAAGATGATTGAGGTAACATGGAGGACTTTAATAATAGAGAGAGAGACTTTTATTCCGAATTGGGCAGGGATTGAATAGAGTTTATGTTTCTGGTCGAAGTCTATGTCCTGAATTGCATAAAAGATATCAAAGCCTGCTACCCAGAAAAGGACTGCTGCGCCTATCAGAAACGGTTCAGGACGGATGGTATTTGTTATTGCAATCCATGCACCAACAGGAGCCAGCCCCAGACAGAGTCCGAGCACAAAATGGGAAAGCCATGTAAATCTTTTCGTGTATGGATAGACAACAAATGGGATTACAACAATCGGCCATAGATAACGACATACTGGTGCAAGATTATAAACAGCCAAAAGAAAGACACCCAGACTGACGGATGAAAAAATGATTACATTGCTAACAGAAAGAAGCCCTCTGGGCAAAGCCCGTTCAGCGGTCCTGGGGTTGCGGCGATCAATTTCCATATCTAACAATCGGTTCAATGCCATGGCAAAGCTCCTTGCCCCTACCATCGCAAGGGTTATCCAGAAAATTGTCATGAATTTCGGGACCTTCATTTCTGACAGGAAGGCACCAAGATAGGCAAAAGGAAGCGCAAAAACACTGTGCTGAAATTTTATCATCTCGAGATAAACCTTAATCTTATTCAAGACCATACTCCTTCCAGCGTCTATCAACAAGATTCTTTATCTCTTCAGACATCTGGATCTCTAACGGCCACTCCCTCTGATACCCTTCCTCAGGCCATTTCCTGGTCGCATCAATCCCCATCTTTGCTCCATATATCGGCTTATTTGAAGAATGATCGAGGACATCAAGGGGACCTTCGACTACCATAATATCTCTTGCAGGATCAACATTGTTAAATGCCTTCCATGCAACCTCAGAAGTATTCTGGACATTAACGTCTTCATCAAAGATGAAGATAAATTTGGTAAACATCATCTGGCCCAATCCCCATATCGCATTTACTACCTTCCTTGCGTGCATGGGATAGGATTTTTTGATAGAGATCAAGGCGCAGTTATGAAATACCCCTTCGATCGGCAGGTTTATATCCACGATCTCGGGAAGCTGCATCTTGACGAAAGGCAGGAACATCCTTTCAGTGGCTTTTCCCATATAACAGTCTTCCATCGGCGGCTTGCCAACAATTGTTGCAGGATAAATAGGATCTTTTCTCTGGGTTATACAGGTTACATGAAAGACAGGATAGTTATCAGCAACAGAATAATAACCGGTATGATCACCAAAAGGCCCTTCTAATCTTTCATCTCCTTTCTCAACATATCCCTCAAGGATAATTTCAGCTCTGGCCGGCACAAGCAGATCAACCGTTTTTGCCTTTACCACTTCGACCGGCCTTCCCCTTAAGAAACCGGCAAAAAACAGTTCTTCGATACCATAAGGGAGTGGGGCGGTTGCTGAGTAGATTGTTACAGGATCACCACCCAAGGCAACTGCGACCTCCAGTCTCTTGCCAAGTTTTACAGCCTTTCGAAAATTAACAGCACCATCATGATGTGTATGCCAGTGCATCCCTGTTGTTTTTTCATCGAAGACCTGCATGCGGTACATACCCATATTCTGTTTTCCGCTTTCAGGGTCTTTCGTGATAACAAGAGGAAGGGTAATAAAACGGCCGCCGTCTTCAGGCCAGCATTTCAGAATTGGGTAATCAAGGAGAGAAAAATTATTCTCCTTTACGATTTCCTGTGAAGGTGCCTTTTTAACCTCTTTTGGTTTAGAATTACTGATCTTGTAAAGTTCTTGAAGGACTTCTATCTTCTGCCGGAGACTGAGATTCATGTCAACTTTGAGGAGCGAGGAGAATCTCTGGTTAATAGTATTAAAGTCATTCACACCAAGTGCCCAGCTCATCCTTTGATAAGAACCAAAGAGGTTAATGACTATCGGTATCCGTGATCCCTTAACCTTTTCGAAAAAGAGAGCCGGCCCTCCTTTTTTTGATATGCGGTCAGTAATCTCAGTTACTTCGAGGATTGGGTCAGCCTCTGCCTTGATGCGAACCAGTTCTTTTTTGTCTTCGAGAAAATCTATAAACTCTCTCAGGTCGTTACATATCACCGTTTTTCTCCAACCAATCCGGATTTAAAGATATCCCGCAGGGCCCGTGCTGCCCGAAAGAGAGAAAACTGAAAGGTTTTATTTTTAACCGCTGATGATTCACTCAACACCCAGCTCAAGATGATACCCTGAGCTGCTCCGAAGATGATCATCTTCGTAACGCGGGTATCTAAATCCTTACGATATATGCCTTTTCTTTTACCTTCTTCCAGGATTGTCTCAATCAGGTCAAGGAATTCGACCACGCGGTTAATCGGATAATTATTCAAGAATATGCTGCTCTGTTTTATATCTACCAGAAATATTTCTGCTAAATGACGATTCCTTTTGAACATCGTGACAACCATGGAAAACATGGCCTTTAATTTCTTGTTCGGGTCGTCAAGACGACCGATCTTCTTTTTGATTTCCTCGATTATACCTCCCCATTTTTCGTCAAAGAGGGCCAACAGAAGCTCTTCTTTGCTTGAGAAATAATTATAGAGGGTACCTTCTGCTACGCCTGCTTCTGTAGCGATCTCAGAAACTCTTGTCTCGGAATAACCCCGTTTAACAAAGGTCTTCAGGGCTGCATCAAGGATAACCTTACGACGCTCTTTCGATTTATCGTCAGAATTCCTGGACATTCTTTAAATTCTCATATCCTATTTTAGAAATGAATGAGTGCTCACTCAATGCTATACCAAAAAAGCAATGCCTGTCAAATATTTTTTCGTTATGACTTCTATGACTTCTATGAGTTGACACCCTCTCTTTTGCGGTTTTATACTTAAAATGATAAATATGGAACTGTGATATACTTTTACAAATATGAAACAGCCATCGAAATCAAAAGACAGCATAACAAACTGGATTAAATCATCCAATTATGACATTAAAACTGCTGAGCACATGTTCATGACAGGAAGGTACATATATGTACTTTTTATGTGCCACCTGGCAGTAGAGAAATTATTAAAGGCACTATATGAGTCGATTTCAGGAAAAGTTCCTCCCAAAACACATAATCTCATCTATCTAACCAAAGCTGTTAATCTTGAGTTACCTGAAATCATCTAAAAACACTTGAATCTCTCAATGATTTAAGTATCTTGACGAGGTATCCCGAAGATATTGAAGCTATTGTCAGGGCATTTAAGAAGGATAAGGTAGCGGATTATTTTAAGAAAACAAAGGAACTATTGAAATGGTTAAAAAAAGAACCGAAATTATAAAGATAATCGAAAGATACATAAATGAACTGGAAAAGCTTGGTATCGAAGTCTCTCAGATTATCCTGTATGGGTCTTATGCAAAGGGAAAACCGAAAGAATACAGTGACATTGATATTGCGGTTATCTCTCCGGTGTTTAATAAATTAGATATTTTTGAACGTCAGGAGATATTAAGCAGGGCACACCACAATTTTGGAGAACCCCTTGAACCAATAGGATTCACTCCAGAACAGGCTAAAGGGAAAAAAGGATTTGTCAGAGAAATAATAGAGAACGGGATAACTATTTATAAAAAATAGTGCATCATAATTTTAAATGATGAGCCAGAATATTAAAACGTCACAATTAAAACGTCACACCTTGACAATTGACAATATTACTGAAAGAATTTTTTCAACAGGCTGTTAAAGACTATTGAATCTTAATCAACTCAGCTTTCGTAATTTTGTATGGCGGGTTATGTAGTGAAAGCCTCTGTCTGTTGAGATGCTGGTTGACACCCTGTATTCTGCATTTTTATACTTCTTCTATGAAGAGATGGGCATTAGTCATCTGGACTTTACTTGCAATCCTATTTGTAATTTCCTTTGCCTTTGTTACGGGAATTTTTAATCCCCAGGAAAAGATAAACGCTATCTGGCTAATTACTGCCACTGCATGTTTCTACATACTTGCCTATCGATTCTATGGAGCCTTCCTTGCTGCCAGGCTTGCTATACTCGATGATATGCGGGTGACTCCTGCTCATCGCTTGAATGATGGAAAGAACTTCTATCCGACAAATAAATGGGTTTTATTCGGACATCATTTTGCTGCTGTAGCAGGCGCTGGGCCCCTCATCGGTCCTGTTCTTGCCGCACAGTTTGGCTATCTCCCAGGTTTCTTATGGATTCTTATTGGAGCAGCCCTTGCAGGAGGTGTCCATGATTTTATTGTCCTTACCGCCTCGATGAGGAGGAACGGAAAGTCCCTTGTTCAGATAGCAAGGGAGGAGGTTAGTCCATTAACAGGTATTGCAGCACTTGTCGCAATACTTTTTATCCTGATTGTGGCTATTGCAGGATTAGGGCTTGCTGTCATAAACTCCCTTTTCCATAATCCATGGGGAACATTTATCATCGGTATGACAATTCCCATTGCCTTATTCATGGGGATATACATGAAATCCATACGGCCTGCCAGGATTGCTGGAATCTCTATCGTGGGGTTTATCTTGCTCCTTCTCACCGTGATATTTGGAAGAACTATCCCTTCATCTTCGATCGCCTTTTTATTTGACTTTGATAATAATACGTTATCCATCCTCCTGTCTGCCTACGGATTTGTGGCTTCTGTCCTTCCTGTATGGATGCTTCTTGCACCAAGGGATTATCTTTCATCTTTCATGAAGATAGGTGTCATATTTCTCCTTGCTGTTGGTGTTCTGTACGTATCACCTAATCTCAATATGCCC
>VGWY01000023.1 GCA_016873575.1 Nitrospira sp.
TTATCTTCTATGTCAAGCTAATAATAAAATAACGTGGCACTACATTTTAGGGGTATTTTCAAATTCCGTTTTCGTAGAATGGCTTAAATACTGGGTTTTACTTTTCTTATGAGGCGTTTTTAGCCCTTAACTGTTGAAGATGGGTCTTAGTGCAACTAAGGTATTTACAACAGGAGAAGGAGGACTTTTTGTCACCAATAAAGCCAAAATTGCAGAAAAGGTCATGGAATTAAGAAATTATGGCCTCAATAATTCTCTTCCCCACTATGATTGTGAAGATTTGGGGTTGAACGGCAAAATGACTGAGTTAGGTGCTGTAATCGGGCTAAAAAATTTGGAGACGATAGATCAAATGATTTTAAGGAGAAACGAAGTGTCCGAGTTGTATAAAAGGAATTTAAAGAAAATACCAGGAATAATATTTCAAGAAATAACCGCTAATAGTAAATGTACTTTTAAAGATTTTCCCATTTTAATTGATGAAAAGTTCTTTGGACTTAATCGAGATGAACTATCAATAGCTTTAGATAAGGAAAAAGTTGAGACTAAAAAATATTTTTATCTTCCTATTCATAAAATGAAGGTATACTCAAATTATGAGAACAAATATAGAGGTTTTCTCCCTCATACAGAATTTGTTTCCCAAAATATTTTATGTTTACCTATATACTCTCATATGCCCAGCGAAGTGGTCGAAAAAATTTGCTTTGCAATTGAAAGAATACATCAGCATTCTCAAGAGATCAAAAAATGTATCAAGGATTTCTTCAACAATAATGATGATATGAGCCTGAATATTTTAGAGCAGAAGTCTCACCTGGTACCAATCCAATAATTACTTCTGCAATCCTTTCAGGGTTGTGGCGGATTAGAAGCTGTTTGTTCATCACATTGGCTTCAACAACTTTTTTTACTCCAAATGAATAAAGTTCATCAACATTATATGAAATGGGAAAAGATTTTTCATTTGCATATTCTCTTAATGCTTTGATTGACGGCTTGCTATTATTAACAATTATATAATTAATAGAACTTCTCCCGAGATAATGCGTTATAGCCTTTAAGTGGTCAGAAGCAGAGTAGCCATGTGTTTCTCCATACTTCGTCATAAGATTGCAAACGTATATCTTTTTTGCCTCCGATTTGCAAATAGCTTTAGGAATTCCAGCAACCAAAAAGTTGGGAATAATACTCGTGTAAAGATCGCCAGGCCCGATAATGATTGCATCAGCTTTCAATATAGCTTCTACTGCATCAGGATAAGCTTTTGCTTTAGGATTTAGAAAAACACGTTTTATTTGTAATTCTGGATTATGCTTTGGGATATCAATATTTGTTTCACCTCTCACAATAGATCCATCTTCAAGCTCAGCACAAAGGTCGACCTTATCCAAAGTCACAGGTAAGACTTTACCCTTAATCTTAAGTATCTTCCCTGTCTCCTTAATTGCCTGTTCATTACTCCCTATAATTTCGGATAAAGCAGTCAAAAAAATATTCCCAAAATTCTTTCCTTTCAGCGAACCCTTAGAAAATCTGTATTGAAACAATTTCTTAATAAGCTCTGTTTCTTCTGAAAGGGCAATCAGACATCTTCTGATATCCCCTGGAGGTAGGACTCCATATTCATCCCTCAACCTGCCGGTATCCCCGCCGCTATCCATCATGGATACTATAGCGGTAAGACTATATTGATCGGTATAAGCTTTTAGTCCTCTTAGGATAGTATAACTGCCTGTCCCCCCTCCGATGATTACAAGATTCTTCATAAATTCATTGATTTGTTGAACGCCTCCTATGAAATTATATTTGATTTCAGCTTCTTTTAAAAGAAGAATTGTTAACCTCAACACCAGAGATACGATTCGAATGTCCAGATGATAAAAAATTCAAGATAGTCGAGAGGGCAAAGGAGGTGTTCAGGGACTACCCACTCTATGACATTGATGGTATTCGGATAACCTTTGATAAAGGATGGGGGCTCATCAGGGCCTCAAACACCCAGCCGGCTCTTGTGCTCAGGTTTGAGGCAAACGATGAAGCTTCTCTGCAAGAAATAAAGGAATTTGTTGAAGGGAAACTTAATACCGTAATAAGGGAGTTTGATTAGGTCTTCTTTACCTTTTTGGATAAAAAGACAACACACTCATCACAAGGCTTGCCTGCTCCCATCTGGCATCTCATCATGTTCAGCTCCCAGCAGGGCTTTGTCTTGTCAATAAATGCTGAGCACTTTACCTTTGTTTCCTCTGAGCATTCTGTTATCTCCCAGCAAGGGGCATAATCAAAGAGCTTTTTTATCCCTTCAATGCTTATCTTTTTTTTATGAATGATATCTCTTAAGCACCGAAGCCATTTTATATCATTCTCTGAATAAAACCTGTTTTTGTTCCTCCTGGCAGGCTTTATCAATCCACGTTTTTCATAGAGCCGGAGCGTCTGGTCTGATGTCCCTATAAGCTCTGCTACTATTCCTATGGTATAGAGGGGGATGTTCCTTCGCTCTTCTTCTGTAAATTCCTTTTTCACTTTTTCCTTTTCTAAATTATTTTACTATAGAAGCTCTAATAAAAGTCAAATTTCGCTGAAAATAGGTAGGCCGACGGATTGCCTAATCGAGATCTTCGAGCCCTGACAAATTCTCTTTTTAGCGAGGATTACTGGCTAATATTCTTTTAATTTCTCTAACTCCTTCCCACAAGCACATCTGCCTGGAGTACTGGATATTACATTGCAGCACTCGCATACATATTTTCCCGTCAGGTCTACTGTTTTTATGGGGTTTTTACAAGTGCATTTTGTTGGGTCTTGAGAATCGAGTTTGCATAAACAGTCTGGGCCACAGCTACAGAAGTAACCTTTATTCCCCTTAATTTTTAATTGGCACCTCAGATTTACCCCTGTTAAGTTGACCACTTGTTTCTTTGATAGAAAAGTAATATATTAGTTCCGTCATTCCTGCCCCGTATCAAGTACGGGGCAGGAATGACACAATAAAAAGAAATCACTTACCTAACAATATGTGCACAAATGATTTCCCATATGTGCACAAATGATTTTTACGTAACAGGGATGTAATAAAATATAAAATTAAAAATAAGATTCAAAAACAGGGGGCAAGAATGTTTTCAAAAATAAAAGTAATTTACTCGATTTCAACTTTAATCAAAACATGGCTCATATTAGGGCTACTCTTTTCATTTTATTTCGGGGCATGGTCATACACATATGCCAGTGATTCAAATATATCCAGGCAATCAATGGATATTCTCACCAGGACCGGCCAGGCAATGGCAGAGATTGCAGAAGCAGTAAACCCTACCATAGTCAATATATCAACCACACGGACAATAAAGATACATGAAAGGTCAGACCCATTCTTTGATGACCCATTTTTCAGGAGATTCTTCGGAGACCAATTCAGACAATTCAAAATGCCGAAGGAGCATAAAACCGCAAGCCTCGGTTCAGGTGTCATCGTCTCTTCTGGCGGTTACATTTTGACAAACTACCATGTTATTAAGGATGCTGATGAGATAAAAGTCCTTCTTTCAGATAAACGCGAGTTTAAAGGAAAAATAGTTGGCACTGACCCTAAAACAGAAATTGCCGTAATAAAGATAGAAGCAACAAATCTTCCAACTATCACATGGGGCGATTCAAACAAGTTAAAGGTTGGAGAGGTTGTTCTTGCAATAGGCAATCCCTATGGCCTAAATCAGACAGTTACTATGGGGATAGTAAGTGCCGTGGGGAGAGCTAATGTAGGTATTGCAGAGTATGAAGATTTTATTCAGACAGATGCAGCAATTAATCCTGGGAACTCTGGTGGAGCACTGGTCAATGTAAGAGGCGAGCTTATCGGCATTAATACTGCCATATTCAGCACAAGCGGTGGGTATCAGGGTATTGGTCTTGCCATACCGAGTAACATGGCTAAAGATGTAATGGATAGTCTGATTAGCAAGGGGAAGGTCATAAGGGGATGGTTTGGTGTATCAGTGCAGGGCATAACACAAGAACTTGCTAAGCAATTCAATCTACAGGAAGAAAAAGGTGCACTTGTTGGAGATGTTGTTGAGGACAGCCCTGCTGAAAAGGCAGGCATACAGAGGGGTGATGTAATTATAGAGTTTGAAGGCAAAAGGGTTGACGAACCGTACCAGTTAAGAAATATGGTTGCAAATACCGCACCGGGGAAAGAGGTTGAACTGAAAATTATCAGGGAAAATAATACAAAGACAATAAAGGTTACCATCGGTGAGTTACCCGCAGAGATGCAAAAATCTTCAAGGGGTGAATATAACAATCTCCTGAAGGGAGTCGTTGTACAAAATCTGACACCGGAACTGTTTAACCAGATGAATCTTCCAAAAAGATTGAAGGGAGTTATTATCTCAGATATTGATGAAGATAGCCCTGCTGCAAACGATCTGATGAGAGGAGATATAATTCAAGAGATAAATAAGAAGAGAATAACAAACGTGAAAGATTATGAAAATGTTTTATCAAAGTTAAAGCCTAATGAGGACATTTTGCTTGTTGTTTTTAGAAACGGATCATCAATCTATATAACGTTATCAGGCAAATAGAACCTAACCTATCTTTCGCATTCTACACTACTTCCCTCCCCCATCAAGGGGGAGGGTAAGGGTGGGGGTGATTTCTATCTTTATTTTCACCCTCCCCTTTATCCCCTCCCATTAAGGGAGGGGCGCCAAATTTAGATACCCTGCTGTCTTGCCGCAGGATGATTCATTTGATAATTGTTTATTGAGGCTCTTGCAAAAGTCCCTTTTTGTCACCCTGAACTTGTCGTAGCGACTCTCAGCGAAGTCGGTACGACTCGATTCCGAGACTCGCATCGAGTTTCAGGGTCTCATAACCTATTGATTTTATTAAATGCTGAAATAAATTCAGCATGACATATAGCACTCTTTTATGACTTTTGCAAGAGCCTCTATTGATTAAAATTTTATCCTCCTCATAACCTCGATAAGAGGTATATTGAGCTTCTTTGCTATTCTTTTACAATCCTCATATTCAGGGCATGCCTTGAGAATCTCATTTCCAAGCCTTGAGAATTTTACCCTTACTTTCCCAAATTCTGTATCTATTGTTTTAATCTCGCGATGAAGAACCTTCCTTCTGGTCTCATGAAACCTTAATCCTATTGTGCTCGTCTCTTTAAGAACGATCTTTATTAAATCTTCTTTCCTATCGTCATTGCAAAGTAACGACAGCTTAATCCCTGGCCTTCCCTTTTTCATGAAGATATTCGTCAGATAAACATCAAGGGCACCAGCCTTAAAGAGCTTTTCCATCACATATTCATATAGCTGAGGATCCATATCATCAATATTCGTCTCAATGATAGTAACCTTTTCTTTTAAAAATCCCTCCTTGTCCCCTTTTAAATCCCCCTCAGTCCCACTTTTCCAAAAGGGGGTATGGGGGGATTCGAGGGGATTTCCTATAAATAATCTCAATATATTGGGCCTGTTTTTAAAATCCTTACTGCCTGCCCCGATACCTATCTTTTCAATATTCACTGGAGGAACACTCCCAAATCCTGGTGAAAGTCCTTTGAGGATTGCTGCACCTGTAGGGGTAGTCAATTCAAACGGGATATCTGTTGAATATACAGGGAGTCCCTTCAGGATTTCGGCTGTTGCAGGCGCAGGGACAGGTAAAATACCATGCTCTGTCTTAACAGAACCACTACCAAGATTTATAGGTGATGAGTAAACTTTTTCTATTCCAAGAATATCAAGACCAATTATTGTCCCAAAAATATCAACAAGGCAATCAATAGCACCCAGTTCATGGAGATGAACCTTATTGAATGCCTCACCATGAACCTTTGCTTCAGCCTCGAAAATTATCTTGAAGATTTTAAGCCCTTTCTGTTTTATATCGGGAGAAAGTGAGGATTTTTGAATTATCTCCTCTATATCCTCCCATCTGCTGATTGCTGATTGCTGATTGCTGATTGCTGGTTTCTGTATAACATCTAATTTCGTTGATGAAAACCCAGCCCTTTTTACCTTTTTTGCGCTTAACGTATACCCCTCTACAGGAATTTTGCTAAGTTCCTTCCCCAGTCTCTTAATCGGTACCCCTGCATCAACAGTTGCGCCGAGGCACATATCACCACTTATTCCGGAAGAACAATCAAGATAGGCTATTTTCAAGTCAGTCTTCACAATAATTCCTCTTCTTTTACGACTTCATTTTTTATCCTTGACACTAATTCTTCGAGAACAGGTATAACGATAGTCCTGAACCTTCCCGCAACCAATGCATACATAATGTCATCACCAACATTGAGTTTGCCTTCATTTATCCACGCCTTAATCGCAACAATGCCTTCTCTTTTGCTCAGGTCATTTATTAAGAGATTTAGTTTCCCCTTATCATAAGAAAGACGCATGCCCTTTACACTCTTTCCATCCTTAGAGGTGGCTCTTACCATTCCATTATGTGCGAGGATCATACCGAGGTCTTTGAAATCTGCTTTGCTTTTAATCTCTGTTATCCACTTTTCAATCATAAAAATCTCCTTCAATTCATTTATTTGACTTCAATAACATCTCTAAGTTATTTTTAACTATGGATTTTCAGTATACATTCAATGCTATTTTTATTGTTTCTACCTTCACTCTCCTGCTTAATCTTCCATTA
Organism: Nitrospira sp.; assembly: GCA_016873575.1. Lineage (GTDB taxonomy): Bacteria > Nitrospirota > Thermodesulfovibrionia > Thermodesulfovibrionales > SM23-35 > VGWY01. The sequence goes on from VGWY01000023.1 coordinate 6,685, forward strand.
GGTTATGCAAGGGTGAGAACTAAAAGATATTCTCTTCGATGGTTTTTATGCATTCATGTACCTATACCATTTATATTTATTGCAAGGACATTATCCAACCTTGACATAAAATATATACCAATCTTTATATTTGTAGCAATCATTGGCCAGTTTTTTGGCGGTAAACTGGAGTTTTAGATAGTGCTGGCTAATATTCTGGTCAAACCAGGCACAATTGAACTACGCGAGATACCAACTCCCACTCCTTCTGACGGGGAAATACTTGTGAAAATTAAGGCCGCTCTTACCTGTGGAACGGATGTTAAGGCATTTCGCAGAGGTCATCCCATGATCCCAATGCCAGGAGTTTTCGGACATGAATTCTCAGGTATAGTTACAGGTATCGGCAAAGGAGTCAAAGGATTTAAAGAAGGTGATGAAATAATGGCGGTCCACAGTGCCCCCTGTCTTACATGCAGATACTGTAAAAAGAAACTCTATAACCTCTGCGAAAATATAATGTCCACGAAGGTATTGGGTGCATTCGCGGAATACATATTACTGCCATCTCATATCGTAAGACAGAATGTATTTCATAAATCAAAGAACCTATCTTTTGAAGAGGCTGCATTCCTTGAGCCTCTATCATGTGTGGTTCATAGTATGGAATCACTCGACATAAAGAAAGATGACCACACACTCGTCATAGGTGCCGGGCCTATTGGACTCCTGCATCTCCTGCTTTTAAAAGAAACAGGTGCACGGGTAACTGTAAATGATAAACATAATAAAAAACTAAAGATGGCTAAGAATCTCGGAGCAGATTTTATATTTAAACCAGAAATAGTGCCTTCACCCTCCCCTTCACCCCTCCCATCAAGGGAGGGGGAGGATATCGTTAGGCTTTCCTCGCCATCAATGGGAACAGAGGATGCCTTTAAAAAAATTCCCTCGCCCCTAATGGTAATGGGGAATGCCTTTAAAAAGATAAAAATCCCCCCTTACCCCCCTTTAGAAAAAATCCCCTATTGCCCCCCTTTAGAAAAGGGGGGATGGGGGGATTTATTAAGTATCGGCTTCGACTATGTATTTGAGTGCACAGGCCGCCCCGAGGTCTGGGAGAAATCAGTAAATTATTTGAGAAGGGGAGGCACTGTAATCCTCTTCGGGGGCTGTAAATCAGGTACTACTGTAACCTATGATACAGGAAGGATTCATTATGACGAAATAACCATAAAAGGTGTCTTCCACTATACTCCAGCAGATGTAAAGAAGGCATATAAGCTTCTAAGCGATGGAAAACTGAAAGTCTCAAGTCTTATATCAGGCAGGTATCCCCTGAAGAATATACAAAAAGCCTTTGATAAATTGATCAAAGGGGAAGGGATAAAATATGCAATCATCCCCTGAATTTTTATGGTAGAATGTATAAAAAATGGAAAATAGTTTTAAAACATACACTTCTACATCTATTGAAAAAAGAGAGATAATTACTTTCATCAAAAATGCACTTCAAAAACATGATGAAATTATTTTTGCATATATCTATGGTTCTTTTATTGACCCTGAGATGCCATTTTTCAGAGATATTGACATCGGTGTTTATGTAAATGAAGAAAAGGTTTCATCAAAACAGTTCATTGACTATGCCTTAAACCTTTCATCAGATATTGAGTTATTATTGAAGAGATATCCTGTGGATGTGGTTGTTATGAACAATTCACCTTTGAGTCTTACGTTTCGAATTACACAAGGAGAATTACTATTTACAAAAAAAGAGGACACATGGACAAATTTTATCACAAAGACATGGTCTCTTTACCATGACCATGCCATTTCAAGCAGGAATATATTGGTTGAGATATTAAAGCCATGAATATAGATATAGACAGGTTGACAACATATGTATCAGAGATAAAGGCTTCCCTTAACACCCTCAGGGAGTATAGTAAACTTGAAAAACAGGCTTTTCTCTCTTCTGCCGTAAATATCAGAGATACTAAATATTGCTTTATAATAGCCGGACAGGCAGCTATAGATATATGTTATCATCTTACAGCCAAGCTTCTTAAAAAGGCTCCTGCAGACTACAGCAGTTGTTTTGATCTGCTTGGTGAAACAGGTTATTTTAATAAAGAAACACTGAAAAAGATGACAATCATGGCGAAATTCAGAAACTTACTTGTGCATCATTATATAAAGGTAGATGATGAACGTGTTTATGAAAAACTCTATGAGATAGACTGCTTTGAAGAATTTATCAATGATTTGAAAAAGCTTGTAAATCAATAAAACTCAAAAATTTTCGACCGCCTTCGGCGGTAAAAAATAAAAGTGTAAAAGTTCAAAGAGCAATCATTTTTTAGTCCCGACGCAACGAAAACCTATACCGTCGTACCAGCTACCAGGGTCGTCCCTGAAGCGGCTAGCACAACGCGCGCCGTCCTGACCGCTGAACCATGACCCGCCGCGAAGCACCCTATATCTTTCTTCTTTATCATACCAGCTATCCGTCCATTCCCATACATTCCCTGCCATGTCAAAGCAGCCATAGGGACTTATGCCATTAGGATACTTATCCACAGGTGTCGTTTCACCAATGGCCGATTCATTTGTATTGCATTTATTCTTATCGAATTCATCTCCCCACGGATATCTTCTTCCGCAGGTACCCCTTGCAGCCTTCTCCAATTCTTTTTCAGTTGGCAAGCGGTATATGACACCTTCTTTTTTTGACCTCCATCTACAATATTCTGTTGCCCCATACCAGGTTACACACGTAACAGGATGTCTTTTGTATCTTTCGTCTATCTCAAAAAGTCCATCTTCCGAGGCTTTGATTCTGCTCCATTTAAACTCAATAATCATATTTCTATCATCATCCTCCAATCTTTTATAATCCATCAAAAACTCGATAAATTCCTCATTGGTAACAGGGTATTTGCTGATCTCATATTGAGTAACTTCAATCAATCTCACAGGCCATTCATCTCCGTATTCATAAGAACCCATCAGGAATCTTCCTGCAGGGATAGCGATCATATTATCAGTGGTTTCCTTGACCCTGAGTCTTTTATTTTCTCCAGCAAATATCTGATCGAGAACATCCTTTGCCTTCATCTCTCCAAGTTTATCCCTCACCTGCAAGGCGTATGTCCTCACCCAGTCTTCACTATTTTCAGCCACAAGAAGGGCCTGCCAAAAGTGAAATTCCTCTGCAACTTTCTTTGTTTCTGTCTCTACTATTTCACTCAGGAATCTCCCTACCTCTGGCATATATTCCATTTTCTGCATTGACAATCGCATTGATTCCACATTATGGCGACGATGTGTGTGAAGTCTTTTGGCTGCAAAATACTCCTGAAATATCTGATGACGATATCTGTGCATTTTCTCTTCTAAGGACTCAATACTCTCATAATCAAAGAAGTAGATGAATTGAGTCCTTATCATGAGAGGCCAGTATCTGTCATAATCATCTCCAAGAACATGTTGTGCATACTCTCTTTCGAACTCATAGATTTTCCTGTCTTCCAGGGCTTTTAGTGAGAAATCTTCTATCCTCTTCAACATTTTACTGTATTCAGTTTCTTTTTCTTCTATCGTTTTCGAGATGTCTTTCTTAACCTGCTCTTCAATGATGAAATATACAAATTTTTTCAGTAGCCATGAACGGTTATTCGCCGTAATCACTTCTGGATCTAATTCGTCCTTCATTGCCATTACCTTTACCAGCTCTGCAAACATCGGAATCTGTATAAGATTTATCTCTTCATCCCTTCCGGATCTGAGTTTATCTGTCACCCTTTCAACCTTAGGGTGGTAGTCCTTAAAATATCTGGGAAGTTCCTCAATCGTAAAAGGTCTCATTTCTACGACCCTGAATGTATCTTCCTCCACTCCACAATCTTTTAAACCATCCATAAGCTCCTTGCGCCGGTTCGGCCTTGTGGTTATAAAGCATCTGCATTCGCCGAATAGTGCACTTGAGGAGAGTAGTTTATAGATAGTATCCTTCTGCACGCTGGTGATCTGATTGACCTGATCAAAGGCATCAATAAGGGGGAATAGTTTTCTATAGATCTTCAGATATCGGATAAAACCTTCTATTTTCTTTTCTGTATACTTTTTCTGATCGAGGGATTCCTCTATCTTAGTCTTACACAGTTTAACAATATCATCGGTATCAATATCCCTTGCACGTATATAAAACGGGAGATATTCAGGGTCACCGCCGGATGAAGCGATATCAGCGACGAGTTTCTTTTCCACTTCACTCATGAAGCGGGTCTTTCCTATCCCTCCGTCGCCTACTATGATTAACTTCTCCTCCTTCAGATATTCGTCGCCATCTATTATCTTTTCTGTTTTATAGCCCCTCTCCCCGATTTTCACATACGCCATTTGAGTCCGATGATAGTCGAAAAATTCCTCTTTTATCTTCCCTTCCGGAAAAGGGCTTTCTCCTTTGATAGGATTGAATTTGTTGAATAACCTTCTTTCGAGTTTACCTTCTGCATTCTGGCAGTATTCCCGGATCATCTCTAAGCCTTCAGCTGGATAGACAGTCTCATCAAGCAAAAAAATTATCTTTCTCTCAAAAACCGGAGAAAGCATCTCTGATTTTCTTGCTTCAACGAGAAAATTAGTCCAGAATTTATCAATAACTTGGTTAAAGGAATTTTGTTCAATCCATCCCCTTTCATAAATCCGAAAATATACTCCATAAAGTTTGTTGAAATCAGGAATGGACTCAATGTTGCGAATATCTGTAAGAGTTCCCCACAGTTCATCTATAACATCTTTATCTTTCCAGAAAGAGTCGTCAATTTTTCCTTCACGGCGGGAAAAGCAATTTGCAAACTTACTTTCAGAGGTCTTATCAATAGCAATTTTTATTATATTTTTTAATTCTCTTTCGAGTTCTTTCTTTTCAATATTTGGTATGATATTCTTCTTCAGAATAACACCTGCTAAAATATGGCTGATTATTCCTGACAGGAAAGATGATATGGATACCGGGTCTATCATCTATAACATGCCCTCTTTAAATTGTTCGCCCGAAAGCTACCAAACCGGATTGAGTCTCACAGTTTTTCCTTATACTTAACATCCTTTAAGCCTTTAAAATCTGCATCCTGTGTCCAGATAACAGCTTTGTGCATATATGCAGTGGCCAGAATAATGCCATCAGCAAGAGGGATATCATGCTTATATCCCAACCTGGCGGCTTCTACTGCTATATTGCTGTCCAGATCAATAACCTGACCCTGCTGCATAAGCGCAGCCGCATGGAGCGCTGCATCCTCTCCACGCTGCTGTAGAACTCTTTTGAATACCTCGGTAATGCAAATTGTCGGCACGAGAAGTTTCTCCTGATTTTCGAGTGGCCCTGCAAAGAAATCGGCATTAGGCCCGTCAGCAAGATACTCAAGCCAGCCACAGGAATCGACAAGGTTCATACCCTGTCCTTCTCTCTCTCAACCGTTGTATCAATCCCCTTGAGAAATCCTCGCATCTTTTTTATATCCCTGACAGGAATCATCTCTATCCTGTTCTCATATTGAAGGAACTCAACCTTTTCACCGGGTTTAAGTCGTAGTGACTCCCTGAGTTCACGCGGTATCACCACCTGGTATTTTGGAGAAATCGTTGCTTTCATACGTCACCTCCATCGATATAGCTTTGGTAGTATTATAGCACGATCTATATCAATTATCGCGGTTCCTCTGCCCTTGCGAGAAGTTCACCCATGTCATAATTTATGCTGGGTACGCCCGGAAGCTACCAGTCCGGGCTGAGAGGGTTTATGTTTCGATTGGCAAAAAAGTCAATACAGGAGCAAGACCTGGACTGCGAGAACGATAGCCCTGTCAAACTTTTTATCGCAGGATATATGGAGGTCAGAGATATGAAGAATTTGAAAGGCTGACATGACTATCTCTTTCTGCCTGCATGTTTCCTATATTTCTCAAGAAAATTCTTGATCTCCTTCACAAATTCTTCCATATCTGTGAGATTGTTTTTGAGAATTGAAAAAAGCTCTTTATTGAAACCGAGCCTATCTTCTATCAGCTTTGTATTCAAATTCGAAATAACCATTGTCTATCGCCTCTAACAGGTCTTTCTCATTCATTTTAAATATCTCTAATTCATCCGCTGCAAACATCATCACCTTTTCTTCATACTCATCTCTAAATCCATCATCAAATGAGGAGATATTTATCCCTTTAATTGCCTCAAGCTGTATCAGATGGTCAACTTCATGTAAAAAAAGGAGGTCAGCTTTAAAAGGTGTTATGAGTTCTTGAAATTCAAGGCTCAACAGGGCATAGGTTTCAAGGGAGTTAACAGGAGGTGTTTTAAAAAGAACTGCAAAATCAATGTCTGATTCTGTATCAACTACTTCAACCTGTTTGCCTTCTAAACGGGCTTCCCCTTGCTCTTGTTGGGAGCCAAACAGATAACAGAGGGCTACATTGTACCTTTTGCATATTTTGTCAATCTGTTTCATGTACCAAGTATAGCAGAAATGGAGATAAACTAAGAAAGGTTACAGTATTTCCTTTAACGATCTTACAGGCGAATAGAAGCCGTTTTCAATCATTCGGGCTAATATCCTGTCTGCCTCTTTTTGATTGATAAGCCTCCTTTTTACAGCTTTAATGAGTATCCCTAAAGTCCCAGTGAGTTTTATATTCAGCAATTTTGCCTCTCTCCTTGCAACCATATCGTCACAGGAAAAGACAAAGCCTCTTGTCTTTGCTACAGCAAGACTTGATGCTTCTCCCGGACCTAAAGATACCGATAGCGATTCAAAAAGCTTTTTCTCTTCCTGACCCTCCAAAGTTACCTCCTTAAGCCAGCCTTCCCCTATTGCTTCCCTTATCTTGGTAAGCTCACTGTATCCTTTAATAATACCTTTCATATTTTCTGCAACGGCAAAATTAGTTACAAATGAAGTGTTTTCATAAAGTTTCCTGATGATATGGATGGCTTCTGATAAGGCAAAATTGCTGAGAACGCAGTTGTCGAAAATGACGTCAGGCATTCACTGCATCCCTTGCAATTTCCTGGAGATCCTGAACTTTAAGTGGAATATTCTTTTCTTTTAGATATAGTCTCGCACTTACTATGTCTAAGCCTAAAATCTCAGATAGCTTTCCAAGGCTGATAATGCCTTCCTGATAGGCATCAAGAGCAACATATTTCCTGTGTTCTAATATATTTTTCTTTTTATAAGTGCTATCCAGAGCTTCCCTGACAAGCTCTCCGAGAGTTCTCCCCTCTTTTTTTGCATAGGATTTCAGTTTCTTATGCTGTTCATCTGTTAACATAATATTTGTCCTTTTCATGTATGCCTCCTTATATGTGTAACTATATGTGTATATTATCACTGTCAATTCTTTCAAGTCAATGCAATTTGATATTTCAAATGTTTGATTGAAGAAGGATTCCGGACAACATCCTTGAAAGATTGCAAAAAGCAATATATTATAAGACGTATTTAATAACAGGAGGTTTGATTTTTTAATGCAATCATCCCCTGAATTCATTCCAGTTACCATTGATAAAAGCCATATCATAATGATTGGTGAGCGGCTTTATACAGAAAGCATCGAATTTGTAAGAGAGCTTGTGAATAATGCCTATGATGCCGATGCGACCATGGTTGAGATTATTATTACAGAAGATAGGATCGAGATAAGGGACAATGGCACGGGCATGGACACAGAAGGACTGAAACAGTATTTTAATATAGGCTCACAGCAAAAACTCTATTCACCAAAGTCTCCGATATATAGCCGTGACAGGATTGGCCAATTCGGTATCGGGAAGTTTGCAAGTTTGTCTGCATGTAAACGGTTTGAGGTCATTACAAAAAAAGATGATTTTGTTGCAAGGGTCACCTTTGACAAAGAGCAATGGGAAAGTGGAGGAGATGTTTGGCAACTGCCCCTTGAGATACTTCCTGTGGATTTTAGAAAACAGAATGGCACAACCGTCATATTAACTGGATTAGACAGGAGGTTTGAGCCAAAGGACATAGAAGCAAAGATAATAGAGGGTACACCTATTAAAGCCCCTCACTTCAGAGTAAGAATAAATAACCATACCGTAACTCCCCGGAGCCTGACAGGCCATAGAATCCCATTTCTTGAAGGAACTTCATTTGGCCTTATAACAGGTGAGATAGTACTCCTTCCTGAAACTGCCTCTGTAGCCTCAGACCTTGGGATTGAGGTAAAGGTCAAACAGGTAACGATAAGGCGTGAACTCTTTGGGATGGAAACATGGGGTAAGACAATGGCACGTGTGAGAGGAGAGGTTAATGCTGACTTCCTTCCTATAACAAGCGACAGAACAGGGTTTATAAAGGATTCCGGGGAATATCAGGAGTTTCTCGGGATAATGGGAAGGATAATGGAAACTGTTAAGGTATCTCTTCAGAAATTGACCATGAAGAAGGAAAGCAAAAAGGTCAGTCGTGCCCTGAAGGAAGCCCTTCAACGGATATACAAGGCTCTATCAGTAAATCCAGATCTGTCGCCTTTTGGAGCACTTCCTACCGGCAATGAGATAAAAGGGATAGGCAGTGCTGCGGAGACTTCTCAGAAAAAGGAAGGGGTTAGCGAAGAAGAAATAAAGGCAGAAGAAAAACCTAAGGCCCCTGAGAAGAAGAGAAAAAAGAAACCAAAGGTAAAAAGGCTTACGCCGAATGCCATCATAAAAAGGATAAAGTTTGGTGAAACAGGTGTCTCATGTGTTGTTGACAGCTTTGGAGAAGATGGCCCTGAGGTCTTTTCTGAAGAGACAACTATTTACCTAAACCGTGACCATCCACTCTATAAGAGAGAATCTGCAAAGGTTGATACCCATGTATTAAATCTTGCAAGGCTCATCACTCAGGAGATTTCCCTTATGAAAGACCCTCGAAATCCAAGACAGGCATTTGAGAGACAGAGCAAGCTACTCAGGGATGCATTTATCGAGAGGGGTAGTTGATTGAGATAGAGGTAGTATATTAGAAGGTGATTCACAAAAATATTAATTTGTTGAATCTAAATGGATAAATAAAATCTATTCTTGTTTTATTTATAGTAATATCCTTTTCATTGATTGAAAGATTTGCCACGATAGCATTCTTCGGATGGAATTTTTCTATAAAACTTCTCAGACCTATCGGGACTATTTCTTTTTTTAGTACAGACTTAACCTCTATCGGGAAAAGCTCTAATCCCCTCTCTATAACAAAATCTACTTCTGCTCCCTGCTTCGTCCTCCAGAAGTGAAGTTCTCCTGATTTATCACCGATTTTCACAGGGTTTTTAAGCGTCATTTTTCTTATGGCGTCCAGATAATCCTCAGAGGTTTATGATCCAGCCATGGGACAAATATCTCTCTGTTCAATTTCTCAATTCCCAACAGCACAGGAGTAGTTGCCCGTTTTCTGATTCTCACTGTGAATATGTTTCCGTCATAATCAATTTGTCCGGGCATATCGATAAACTGTTTGAAAAGCTTTTGAGGAGAACAATTCTCGAACCTTCTTAAATCTTTCGCCATAAGAAGGTAAAGCGTATCCGCAATAATTGTCCAAAGCAAATCGAAATGGATGCGGATCATAATCGGGGAAGATAGAGCATTTAAATTGAAAAATTTCACTATGTCTGAAAGTTTATTCTCAATGTGCCACCTCTTGGCATATATGGTCAAGATGTCTGTATTTTTTAACTTCTCGTTGTTGCTAATGATAAAAGTAGGTTCGGCCCTCCCGTGATCTTTCACGATTAATTGCCTGAAAGCCTTCTGCCCTTCGACTAATACTACCGTGCTTTCATGGACTTTAACATGCTTGTACTTTCGTTTCGGAATCGGCAAATAGACCTTCTGCCAATCTTTTTCAGGGATCTTCATCGTCTCTTCTATAAGTCTCTTGCTGCGTGTTCTCAGGGTTATGAACTTGATGTCATCTGTATCTATTTCATAGAGGATGTCATAGCGTGTCAGTTTCGAATCAAAGACCAGTGTTTCCTTTACGATTCCCTTTATCCCTCCCCAGTAATCAATAAACTTCTTGATTTCCTCAGAAGACTCGGCCCTTCTTATGTCTGCTCTGGTATATATCAGCACATCACTTTCGCCGGCCTGAGCAAAAAACGTGTTGGCTCCCTTCAGTGACTTCCCACGAGTGCCGCACCAAACCTTTTCCATTTCGGATTCATCTCCAAAGTGCGGGATCGAGTGGAAATCCAGATTGATGGTCTTGCCCTGATACAAATCAGGGTAGAGCTTGTTAAAGTGTTTCATTATTCTTTGCTGGAATTTCATAACAACAGAGGCATTAGTGCGGCAGGAGTAAGAGCACATATAAGTGGGCTTCGGCAACACATTCAATCCGGTAAAAACCCCGAATCCCGTATCGGTGTTGTACTGCTTTATATGGCTAAGCCGTTCATTGCCAATCAGTTTCAGCAATAACATGGATAAGGCTGCCTGCTGTTTCCCAATGTCGCCGGATTCCGGAAGAGCGCATCCTTGCACGATATCAAGGATACCGGTATTCAGAATATAGGGAAGAAACAAAAAGATGCCGGCTACCTGGCAGTCGATCCGAAACGGCTGAAGCTTCTTCAGGGACAGGTTCATGGAACGCTCCGGTATTATCGTGCCTTCTTTGCTAAGCCCTCTTTCTTTATCTGTTCTGCGGCGCAGTTTCGGGAAGCCTGCATCACCCAGTATCCTCTCCACTGTCCTTACGCCGATAGATATGTTTGATCGGTTAAGTTCATCCGTAATCTCCCTGGAGTTCAACATCTTCTTCCGGCGCAACTGAATAATCATTTTCTCTGTCTCTGAGGGGATATGCCTCCCTTTCGGCCCCCTTTTTATATCGGGGAAGAGCTGAAGTTTATCTCGTACAAGCCGGTTGATTAACATTCTCAACGTTTGCGGTGTATACCTGAAGTGCGCAGCAACGTCCTTTATAGTCCCTTCATTGAAGGCAACGGCGCGTATTGCTTCGTATTGCTTTTGTCTTGGAGGCAGATTTTTGATGAAATAATCTCTCAGTTCCATGCCATTATCATATATTTATTATGACGCTTATAATTCTGATAGTATACAGCTAAGTTACTTTAATAGCAACTACAAAACAACAGGCTTTGGGTATAAAACCAAATTTGTCTACTCTCAATCTTTCTCACATTTGAGACAAATCGTCTCAGAGATGAGAAAAATGAGACTGCCTTTCAATCGCTTCGCCCCCTAAACCCTTATCAAATCTCGATTTTCCCATATAAAGCACTTCTGGCACATTTCTTGACATATAAAGGATTCAAGGAGTCAAATGAATGCACTCGGACACTCGAATCCCTGAATCCTCAATTATTAATGTTGGTGGCAGGGTAATGTCAAAAGTTATATGAAAAAAGAGGGGAAAACATGAAACCACAGAACTTAACCACAGAGAACACAGAGGGTTTCTCTGTGTTCAATCATGCGGGTTCAAGTTACAAACTTGAACCCGCCGAAGTAAGACCACATTGCTAAAAATGTCGCCATTGCGGCTTGTCCGCAATCTTTCTGGCTTTTCAGAAGGATTCCCGCCAAGCGGGAATCCACATGAGCTATTGGCTCACAAAGGAGCATGAAAATACTATACATTCCCCCTTTGGAAAAGGGGGATTAAGGGGGATTTTAGGAATAAATGGTTCGATTCATTAATCATAAAATCTCCCCTAACCCCTGGTTTATTTTAGTCAAGTACTTTTTTTATGTGTTCTCATACGCATAGAATATGGAGGTCTAAGTGAAGCACCTTGCCTTACCCTGGGATTTGAGAGT
>VGWY01000024.1 GCA_016873575.1 Nitrospira sp.
CTTGATATCGCTGAGGGTGAATTCCTGGCATTGATGGGGCCTTCGGGTTCAGGCAAAACTACCTTGTTAAACCTGATTGCAGGGATTGACAAAGCAGATAAAGGCATCATCCGGATAGGCGGTGTTGATATTACCTCTCTTTCTGAAACTGGACTTGCTCACTGGCGTGCTATAAATGTAGGCTTTATCTTTCAGTTTTACAACCTTATTCCTGTACTCACTGCCTTTGAAAATGTCGAGTTACCTCTGCTGCTGACAGGACTTCCTAAAAAAGAGCGCCGGGCACATGTAGAAATAGCCCTGAATGTAGTGAATCTTTCTGACAGAATGGACCATTACCCGGGCCAGCTATCTGGTGGGCAGCAGCAGCGTGTTGCCATAGCACGTGCGGTTGTCACAGATCCTACAATACTCGTTGCTGACGAGCCTACAGGTGACCTCGACAGGGTATCTGCAAATGATGTCCTTGAGCTTATGGAACGACTCGTCCACGAGCTCGGCAAGACTATTATCATGGTAACACATGATCCAAGGGCTGCAAAAAAGGCACACATAATCATGAATCTGGATAAGGGTGTTTTGAATGCACATCCTCAAACTCATTTTTAAAAACGCATTCCGTCACAAACTCCGCACATCCCTGACTGTCCTCGGCGTTGCTATTGCAATACTTGCCTTCGGACTTCTCAGGACTGTAATAAGCACATGGTATTTAGGTGTAGAGACAGCCTCTGCAAGCAGGCTTGTCACGAGAAATGCCGTGTCACTTGTCTTTCCACTACCTCTTTCATATAAGGATAAGATCCGGCAGATTGAAGGTGTAAAAGGCATTTCTTATGGAACATGGTTTGGTGGCATCTATATTGATGAAAAACATTTCTTTGCAAACTATGCAGTTGAGCCTAAAACATACCTCGGGATGTTTCCTGAGATCATACTCCCAGCCGAACAGAAGGCAGATGTCTTTCGTGATCGCAAGGCCGCAGTTGCAGGACGTAAACTGGCAGAAAGGTATGGCTGGAAGATTGGTGATATTATTACACTGAGGGGTACAATCTTTCCGGGTAACTGGGATTTTGTCCTGCGTGGAATCTATAAAGGCAGGGATCAAAATGTGGATGAGACCGCCTTTTTCTTCCACTGGGAATATCTCAATGAGACATTGAAAAAAGCCGGCCGGGTGTGGTCAGATCAGGTTGGCTGGTATATGATTGAGATAAAAAATCCTAACCTTGCAGCGGATGTATCTCAAAAGATTGACCGGACATTTAAAAACTCACTGGCAGAGACATTAACAGAGACTGAAAAGGCTTTTACATTAGGTTTTATCTCGATGACAGAGGCCATTGTCATAGCTATACAGCTCGTTTCTTTTGTGATTATCATTATCATTATGGCAGTTGTTGCGAATACTATGGCCATGACAGCCCGTGAGAGAATTGGTGAATATGCCATCTTCAAAACACTCGGGTTCGGAGGTTTTCATATTTCTGGTTTGATATTCGGTGAATCCTTTTTTATTACAATGCTTGGAGCCGTACTCGGTATTATCCTTACATTCCCGGCAGCCAATATATTCGGTAAAGAATTAAGTATCTATTTCCCTGTTTTTAACGTGGAACATAAAACCATCTATATGGATATCTTAGCTTCATTCATTGTAGCCTTTGTAGCAGGCATCTTTCCCGCTGTCCGGGCGATAAACATCCGGATAGCTGATGGACTCAGGAGGATTGGATAAGTGAAACATGTAAAAATACTGTCACCCTCCCCTCAATCCCCTCCCATTAAGGGAGGGGCAACTAAAGAAGTTACATTCCCTCTCCCCTGGTGGGAGAGGGTTAAGGTGAGGGGGTAAAATGAAGGTACCATTTTCATATAGTATACGCAATCTCTGGACACGCAGGCTTACTACAGTGCTGACTGCGTCTGGAATGGCATTGGTAGTGTTTGTCTTTGCAGCAGTTCTTATGCTCGCTGAGGGTCTTCAGAATACACTTGTAAAAACAGGCTCTTATAATAATGTTGTTGTAATTCGTAAGGCGTCCGAATCAGAGGTGCAGAGTGGTGTTGATAGGCTGCAGGCCTCAATAGTAGAGACACAACCTGAGATCGCAACAGGAGAAGATGGTAAACGTTTACTGGCAAAGGAATTGGTTGTACTCATCACACTTCCTAAACGGGGTACAGATAAACCCTCCAATGTAACTATCCGGGGAATTGGAGAGCATTCTATTAGATTGCGCCCACAGGTTAAACTCACTGAAGGACGTATGCCACGGTCTGGATTATTCGAGATTATTGCAGGTTCAAGTATTGCAAAACGTTTTCAAGGAGGCGGCGTTGGAGAAACACTCCGTTTCGGAATGAGAAACTGGACTGTGGTCGGTATATTTGATGCAGGGAATACAGGATACAACTCAGAGATATGGGGTGATATTGACCAGTTCATGCAGGCATTCAGAAGACCTGCATATTCATCAGTTATATTCAGACTGCGTAATTCTTCAGAATTTGAAAAAATCAAGTCCCGCATCGAAAGTGACCCGCGACTGACCCTTGAGGTAATGAGGGAAACAAGATACTATGAAAAACAGTCAGAGATGATGGCTAAATTTCTGCGTATCCTTGGCCTGTCTCTCACAATTATATTCTCTCTCGGTGCTATTATCGGTGCCATGATTACCATGTACTCTGCTGTAGCTAACCGTGTTTTTGAAATAGGCACGATGCGCGCCCTCGGTTTTCCAAGGACGAGCATACTAACAGCCTTCCTCATGGAATCACTGCTTCTCGGTCTCATAGGAGGGGCTACCGGTCTGTTTTTTGCGTCATTTTTGCAGCTTTTTACTGTCTCAACCCTTAATTTCCAGACCTTTTCTGAACTCGCCTTTACCTTCTCCCTTACCTATGAAATTATTTACAAAGCGATGACCTTTTCTTTCATAATGGGCTTTGTCGGAGGTGTCCTTCCTGCAGTCAGGGCATCGCGTATGAATATTGTAGAGGCATTGAGGGAAAGTTAACCCAAATGATTAAATAACCCGAATAATGCAGATTATTATTGTCAGGCAGGGCATGGTATTTAAGCGGATTCTTTTGCCGATAGTCAAATAGCATATCTATAAAAATCAAGCGGCAAAAGCCCTCGGAGGTCGGTACGACCGAGAATGAGCGAAAATATTATGCCCTGCCTGTTATAATCTGATGCTATCAATTTGATAACGATATGAGCTG
This sequence comes from Nitrospira sp., assembly GCA_016873575.1. Classification (GTDB taxonomy): domain Bacteria; phylum Nitrospirota; class Thermodesulfovibrionia; order Thermodesulfovibrionales; family SM23-35; genus VGWY01. The sequence continues at coordinate 3,238 of VGWY01000024.1, forward strand.
GAAGCTGAAAGAAAAAATAGATCTCCTCTTATCAAAAGAAAAGGGAACAGTTTATAAAGACCCCGGCGGTAAAATCACGATTGTCCTCGTCTATCCAAATACCTACCATGTTGGCATGTCAAATCTTGGATTTCAGGGCATATATGGTCTCCTCAACAGAATGAATGATGTGGTATGTGAGAGGGCGTTCCTTCCAGAAAACATGGATATTGATGAGTATATCAGGACAGAAACCGAACTCTTTTCAATGGAATCAAAGATGCCTCTGAGGAGCTTTGATATTGTTGCATTCTCTGTATCTTTCGAAAATGATTATCCGAATATCGTAAGAATCTTACAGTTATCAAACCTTCCCCTCAGAAGCTCTGAGAGGAAAGCTCATCATCCGTTCATCATCATGGGTGGTGTCTGTGCATTTTTCAACCCCGAACCGGTCTCAGATTTTTTTGATATCTGTTTCATAGGAGAAGCAGAGGAAATGCTGCCTGAATTCCTGTATCTGTATAAGTCCTCAAAAGACAGGTTTGAGCTTCTGAAAAAATCTCTCACTATTGAGGGCCTGTATGTCCCACAATTCTACAGCATATCTTACGATGATGAGGGAAAGATAGCAGCAAGACATCAATCAGAAGGTGCACCTGAGTTCATAAAAAAGCGCTCATGGAAAGACTTGTCAAAGGTTCACATGATGACCTCAATTATTACACCTGAAACTGAATTCGCTGACATGTGTTTAATAGAAGTAATGAGGGGATGTCCATGGTCATGCAGGTTTTGCATGATCAGCCATATATATAGTCCGGTACGAAAAAAAGGATTGCAGGAAATAGAGCAGGAAATAACAATAGCCCAATCTAAGACAAAGAGAATAGGTCTTATCGGCCCATCACTCACAGATTATCCACACATAAAGGATGTTATGAAAATACCGGGAGTTGATTTTTCCATTACCTCGCTCAGGGCAAGTGAAAGGAGTGCTGAGCTGGTTCGTTTCATGAAAGGTCATAAGAGTATTTCCATAGCACCTGAGGCAGGGACAGAAAGATTGAGGAAGGTTATCCGTAAAAGGATTTCAGAAGAGGATATCCTGCAGACATCGGAGAGTATTTTTTCTGAAGGTATCGAAACCCTGAGGCTCTATTTCATGGTTGGACTCCCGACAGAAACAAGGGAGGATATAGATGGCATTATTACCCTTGTGAAAAAAATTAAGGGAATCGCACCACGAGGGAATATCACACTGAGCATCAGTACATTTGTACCTAAACCATTCACGCCATTCCAGTGGCATTCTATGGAAAACCCTTCAGAGGTAAAAGAACGATTAAAGATAATAAAAAAAGGGCTTCTCCCGATAAGAAGCGTTAAGGTATTCCATGATGTTCCCAAGTATGCCTATATGCAGGGCCTTTTTGCTGTTGGGGACAGAAGGGTATCAAAGATACTAAAAGAAATGGTAAATCTCAAGGAATGGACAAAATCGGTAGAGTCCGCAGGACTTAAGAAAGATTTTTACATCTTCAGGAAAAAAGAATTTGAAGAAACCCTCCCATGGGATTTCATTGATGCAGGCATAGCGAAAAAGAAGTTATGGGCTGAATATCAGGAAGCAATATCGCACAGTAAGTAAGTCATATTTGATTTTATCCTACTAAAATATTATAATTTCTACTATAAAGATATCTGTAGGAGGAAATTATGTTAATAACAACAAAGGTAAGTAAAAAGAGCCAGATCGTTATCCCTAAAAAAGTAAGGGAAGCAGTAGGCATATCGGAAGGAGACGAATTGATTGTGGATGTAGAAGGAGATAGTGTCATACTTAAGGTAAAACCGAAAAGTTATGCTAAGAAACTCAGGGGTCTGCACAAGGATGTATGGAAAGGGATAGACCCCAGGAAATATGTTAAAGGTGAAAGAGAATCATGGTAGGGAAAGATATCAAGGATAAGATTATCGGCATAGACACCATGATTTTCATCTATCACCTTGAAGATCATCCTGATTACGCCCTGTCAACAGAGAAGATTTTTGAAGCTGTTGAGCGTGGGAAATACAATGCGGTCACTTCAGTAATAACATTATTAGAGATACTCGTTAAACCAAAAAGAGACGGCAATCTCACGGCAGTCAAAGATTACAAGGATCTTTTACTTACCTTTCCTCATCTTACAGTCATTGATTTAAACGTGAAAATATCAGATATAGCTTCAGACCTAAGGGCAAAGTATAACATAAAAACACCGGATGCTGTTCAGATAGCAACGACTATCTTTGCAGGGAGTAAAAGTTTCATAACAAATGATGAATCATTGAAGAAGGTCAACGAGGTCAGGTTTCTTCTGCTTGATGAAATAGGCAAAACACTGTGATAGTATATATCCGAATCAAAATAATATAGATACAATTTTTATGTGTAGCCGCAGGCTTTAGTCTACGACTCTTAGGGCCTGCGTTTAATATCATGAAAATGACTACTCTTCTTGAGAATATTAAAAATATATATCGAAAAATCTCTTATGCTGCTCTGAGGGCTGGAAGAAATCCTTATGATGTAAAGCTTGTTGCTGTCACAAAGACCGTCAGTATTGAAAGGATAAAAGAGGCTATTGATTGTGGATTGAGGGTATTTGGAGAGAACCGTGTGCAGGAGGCACAAAAGAAAGTTACGAGTGACGAGTTACGAGTGGCGGGCAGTAAAATCGAGTGGCATTTAGTCGGTCATCTCCAAAAAAATAAGGCTAAAACCGCTGTCCAGCTTTTTGACCTGATTCACTCCCTTGATTCGATAGAGCTTGCTCAGGAGATAAATAAACACGCAGAGAAGGCTGGCAAGATTCAAAGGGTCTTAATACAGGTAAAACTTTCAGAAGAAGAGACAAAGCATGGAGTTCCGAAAGAAGGCCTTACAGCCGCAATGAAAGCTGTAACAGGTATGAAAAACCTCAGGCTCGAAGGGCTCATGACAATGCCTCCATTCTTTGATAACCCTGATATGGCAAGGCCATTTTTTAGAGAACTCAGGGAATTAAGGGATAATGCTGAGAAATCAGGATATGTATTGCCAGAACTGTCTATGGGCATGACAAATGATTTCGAAATCGCAATCTTAGAAGGTGCAACAATGGTAAGGATAGGAACAGGGATATTTGGAGAAAGAAAATGAAGAAAGGCATGGCTGAATATAGATTGAAGATTCCAGATTGGCCTATATATAATTTTGATTGTTTGTCGGTTTGTTATAGAATAATTGAAAATGGCAAAGAACAATACAAAAACTAATGAAGTTGATCAGACTGGGCTCTACTGGCCTGGGAAACAGACTGGAGTGAATAGGGTTGTTCTTCCCTTTCAGGTGGTAGAGACTATCAATGAAAGCAAAGCCGACAGAGAGAAAGCTCAAAGAGACTTTTTTACTAAGCAGGCAAAAGATGATCTCTGGCGAAACAAGCTCATCTGGGGCGATAACAAATACATTATGGCAAGCCTCCTGCCTGAGTTTGCAGGAAAGATAAACCTTATCTACATTGACCCGCCCTTTGCTACAGGAGCGGACTTTTCCATAAATATTAAACTTGGCGATTTAGAGTGGACAAAAGAGGCATCAGTGATTGAGGAGAAAGCCTATCGGGATACCTGGGGCAGAGGCTTAGATTCCTATCTCCAGATGATGTATGACCGTTTGGTGCTAATGAGGGAGCTTTTAGCAGATAATGGTTCCATCTATGTCCACTTAGACTGGCATGTGGGGCATTATGTGAAGATTATCATGGATGAAATTTTTGGAAAGGAGAATTGTAGAAATGAAATAATCTGGTGTTATACTGGTCCATCGAGACAAAGTAAAGATTTTCCCGATAAGCACGACGTTATCTTGCGATACACTAAATCAGAAAACTACATATTTAACATTGATATACTCCGAGTGCCTTATAAAAAATCAAGCTTAGCAACAGGACGCACTACGCTCACAGGGCGAAAGGACGATGAATACCTCTTAGAACTGGATAAAAGAGGGAAACTTCCTGAGGATTGGTGGGCGGATATAGCTACTATAGGATATAAGCACAGTGAAATTTTGGATTTCCCCACCCAGAAACCCGAAGCTCTTTTAGAGCGTATCATCAAAGCATCTTCCAACGATGGCGACCTTGTAGCTGACTTATTCTGCGGATCAGGGACAACCTTAGCCGTTGCCGAAAAATTGGGCAGACGATGGATAGGTGCAGACCTCTCCAAGTTTGCCATCCATACCACCCGTAAGCGACTCTTAGACATCTCTGGCTGTAAGCCCTTTGAAGTCCTAAATCTGGGCAAATACCAAAAGGCAAAACTGAAAGAGAATGGTGTTAGCCGATACATTGACTTTATTCTGAAACTCTACCGTGCCGAATCTTTATCAGGATATATGACCCTTCATGGCAAGAAAGGCGGCAGAATGGTGCATATTGGGGATGTAGACTCCATCGTAACCGAGAGGGAAATAAGAGAGACGGTAAAGGAATGTGAAGTGGCAGGGATAAGGTCTGTGGATGTCCTTGGCTGGGACTTTGAGATGGGGTTACATGATTTGGTTGATAGGATAGGTGATGAGTATTCGGTCAAGATACGGCTGGTGCAGATTCCACGAGAGGCATTGGAGGTCAAGGATACATCCAGGGAAGAGGTCAAGTTCTTTGACCTGAATTATCTTGAGATAGAGCACAAGTTGAATGGAAAGACCCTGACCATTGCCCTGAAGGATTTTGTGATTTCTAACCCTGAGTATCTCCCTGAAGAGGTGAGGGAGAAGATTAAGAAATTCACCGACTACATTGACTACTGGGCAGTGGACTTTGATTACAAAGATGACACATTTCACAATATGTGGCAGTCTTTCAGAACACGAAAGCATCCAGCATTAGAGACAAAATGCTCTTATACATATGAAAAAACAGGAAAGTATCAAGTGCTGATAAAGGTCGTAGATATTTTTGGGAATGATACGAATAAACTTATGAATATTTAGATATGGAGGTATAAAGTGAGTAGAAAATATAATAATCCACCTATTGTGGAGGCGTTGTGCGAGTTTCAGTTTGTTCCCAGTCAGCCGTCGGATATGACTATTCCGGGACTTCTCTATGAAAAGATTAAAGAAGAATTTCCTGAAAGACGGCAGCAAATGGGCTTCGGGGTAGGCATACAGCCTAAAGAAGGAGGGATGACAGAACAAAGATTCGAGCTAGCCCCACCCAGGATGCAATTTCTCCGTCCTGATAAATCTGCCTTAGTTCAGGTTGGTCCTGATCTATTAACGATTAACTATCTGAAGCCTTATCCTACATGGGAATTGTTCAAGCCTCTAATTTTAAAAAACTTGGAAATATATCAAGCTATTACGAAACCAAAAGGATTCAAGCGCGTAGGACTTCGATACATTAATAAAATTGAATTTGATGAGCATCCAATAGAATTGACCGAATATTTTAATTATTATCCATTTATTCCAACTACTTTGCCACAAATGCATGAGACATTTCAGGTCAGGGTTGAGATTCCCTATGAGGAAGGACATGATCGTCTGCTTCTAACTTTGGCAAGTGCAATTCCAGAAAAGCCAGACGTTCTTTCTTTGTTGCTTGATCTTGACTACATTATGGCTATACCAGAGCGTATTGCACTTAATCAAGTCTATGACTGGATTGAAAAGGCGCATACAACGGTTGAAAACGCTTTTGAAGCTTGTATTACCGATAAATGCAGAAGCCGTTTCGGGGAGGAGAAATAATGCAATTAATACCAACCAAACAATACCATCAGCCATCTACTGAGTATCATAAAAGGCCTCTCTTGATAGATTGGATTGAATCTCCAACAGAGATATGGAAAAGTCAAAGAATGTCGGTTTTTGTTTTCTTGCCTATTGATGAATTTATAAGACAATCCGAGGGAGAATGCTCAGTGTTCCTCAGACCTGTAAAAGATATTGAACTACTGGAGCGTTTCTATACCTTCAATAACCCGATCGAGGTAAAAAGATTTCTCTTGACGCATGATTATCTTATTAACCCTCTTTTCGAAGCCCGTAGACAAATTAAAAGAGTATTTGGAGAAAACATTGTAGAGGTTTGTTTGAAGTATGACAGGGATCCGGAAGAAGATTTTGAAAGACTCTTTATTATAGTCAAGATTAATCTATCTCCTGATCGATCCCTTGATCTATTAGATAAATTCGATGAAGAATGGTGGCTTGATGTTGATGATGAGATTAGAAAATTCCTTGAGGTGGATATTGAACCTATGTTCCATAGTTAATGGTAGTTAATGGTGAAAAAGTATGGGTTTTGATTGGAAGTTATACATCCAGTTAGCTGATGAACTGATAACCTATCAGAGAACGGCAAGTTTTCAAGAAGCCTATCTGCGCACAGCTATAAGCCGCTCGTACTACGGGGTATTTTGCATTGCAAGAAATTTTCTCACAACCAAAGGCATATCCATTCCGCCAATCAATACGCATAAGTTTGTGAGAGAACAATACCTATCTTCTCAAGACAAAGTAGAAAGAAAAATAGGCGACAGTCTAAATCGCTTGTGGCGGAGAAGGAAGGATGCTGACTATGAAGATGAAGCGACTATTGACATCAATAGGGCAAAGACTGCGTATCAAATGGCTCTCCGAACTATGGGCAACTTAACAAACGTAGGAGCGATTTAGTGGCTGTAATTAACCTTGATATAAGAATCAAACACGCCCTCCAGACTTGGAGAGAAAAGAACTACGAAGGGGCGAGCCCTGTTACCAAGAGGCTCCTTGAGTTCTGGTTCAAAGAGGAGCATATCCTGCCTGATGCCTCACGCTTTGAGTTCTGGCGATGCCAACGGGAAGGAATAGAAGCCCTGATCTACATCTATGAGGTCTGCAAATACCAGAGCCTCTATGATTTGGCACGGGGCTTTGGAGTTAGTATCCCCGTTGACCCAACAAAAGACCTCTGGCCCAAATATTGTTTCAAAATGGCTACCGGTTCTGGAAAGACCTGGGTGATGGCCTTGGCCATAGTCTGGCAGTATTTCAATAAAATTTTTGAAACAGACAACGGCGTTCATTATTCCAGCCATTTTCTTCTCCTTGCCCCTAATCTTATTGTGCTGGATAGGCTATATGGGACATCAGAAGAAGGTGAGATTGATAAAAGTGGTTTTGCTAATAACGCCATTCTCTATAATTTCCCCTTTATCCCACCTGCGTGGCAGGCGGATTTTGATTTACAGCTCATCTTCCAGAGTGAAGTTATTCCGAGAACAGGAAGGGGTATCCTGCATCTGACCAACATCCAGCAGATTTACGAGAGAGAAGCAGAGGGTCCTGTTAATCCATTAGACGAGGTTCTTGGCCCTAAGCCTAAGCGTGAAGAAGATGCTATTTACGATTCCCTGCGAACAGAGCTCTCTCATTATGACGACCTGATGGTCTTAAACGATGAGGCTCACCATGTCCACAGCGATGATTTAGAGTGGAACAAGGTCATTGGCTATCTGGATTCAACACTTAAAAAGCGGAACGGCAGCGGATTGGTGATGCAACTGGACTTCACCGCAACCCCGAAAAATCTCCAGGGCAACCTTTTCCCCCACATCATCAACGATTATCCCCTGGCAGAGGCTATCAGAGATAAAATCGTTAAACGACCTCGCATTGGAGAGATTGAGAATGTCCCTGAACCCTTAGGCAAGGACTTTGTTAAAAAGAATCGTCTCCAGATTGACACAGGACTGGAGATTCTTAAGGAGTTTCAAAAGGAGTTTAAGGATACGGGTAAAAAGCCTGCACTCTTTATCATGACGGATGTTACTAAAAATGCCGATAAGGTGGGGCAATATTTAGAGAGGCAAGGTTATGCGGGCAAGGTGTTGGTTATCCACACTGATACCAAAGGGGTCATCACCAAAAAGGACTTAGAGAAAGCAAGAGTGGCAGCAAGAAGGATTGACAGCCCTGAAAATCCTTATGCGATCATTGTCAGCGTCATGATGCTCAAAGAAGGGTGGGATGTGAGAAATGTCTGTGTGATTGTTCCTCTTAGAGCTTTTGACTCCCCGGTTTTGCCTGAACAGACCTTAGGGAGAGGCTTAAGGAGGATGTCTCCTCAGGATGATACATGGGAGGAGAAGCTTATCGTTGTTGACCATCCACGATTTCGCCAGCTCTGGCAGGCTGAGATTGACAAAGGGGAATTGATTGCTGACTTTACATCTGCGAAAAAAGCCTATGAGCCGAGTAACCTCATAATTGTCAATCCTGAGAAACTTCAGTATGATATTGAGATTCCTGTTGTGGAAGGTGGTCTCACCCGAACAGTGCCAGATCTGGCAAGGCTTGATATAGCAAGGCTTCCCTTAAGGCTTTTTAGGCTATCCGAGATTGAATTACCAAAAGTGAGGTATCGGGAGAGGGACTTACTAGAGCAAAAGATTATCAGGGAGAAGATTCTGGCCTTTGATTATACAGAGAACTTCTCTCTGTATCTCTCATACATTTGCAAAGCTATTACCTCCAAGACTGGTGCATCGAGTATCTTTGTTGAACTTGTGCCAAAGGTCAAAGCCTATATCGAACTTTACCTTTTTGATGAAAAAGTGAATAGTGAAGATTTGGAGGTAACAAAGAAACTTAATTACATCCCCATCAGAGAAAAATTGGTTCAGATTTTCTCACAAGAAATCAATCCTCTCTCTAGGAAAGAAGAAAAGGTCAGTATACCAAGGTATTTCAAGGTAAGTGAGACGCCGCCCCTTCACACCTCTGAACCAGCCACAAAGGTACAAAAAGCAGTTTTTGAAGACTTGCCGTATTCAAAGCGCAGTGCATTTGAAAAGGAGTTTATGAATTACCTTGATGAAAAGGATGAGGTGCAGGCTTTTGCCAAAGTGCTTTCCAGACACCCGCTCCATATTCCTTACTACAATAAGGAAGGGTATTTACGCTATTATCAGCCTGACTTTGTTGTGAAGGAGGAAAGGGCAATGTATCTTGTGGAGACCAAGGGGATGGAAGAGATAGAGGTGCCAGTAAAGGATAGAGAGGCCCTGCGTTGGTGCGAGAATGTGGAAAAATTGTCTGGGAAATCATGGAAGTACCTGAAGGTGAGACCGCAAGACCTTGAAACGTATAGGCCACAGAGTTTTAGAACCTTAGCTACGGGGACCGAGATAAGAGGGTAATGGAGGAACACTCTCTGGGTCATAAATTCTGGAAAGAGATTAGCAAAATCTCTCCTACAGGTCAGATAAAGTTGTCATTAAATAATAACTCTGAAGATTTTGTGCGCGAGAATTTAGCAGTATATATTCCTGCTAAACCAAAAATAATATACAAGGATTACAAATTCTTAAACAGAAGGATAGAGAAATTAGTTGAGCGAGTAAATGATGGCTCTATAATTACAAGATTTGATAAGACGCCCTTCCCTGAATATCTAACTGATGTAGTCTGTCCTCATTTCCTTGAACTTAAGTGGGCTTATGGCTGTCCTTATGACTGTAGTTGGTGTTATTTAAAAGGAACCTTCAGGTTTCATCCAAATGGGCCAGAACCTGTAGTCAAGTCTTATAAAAAAATAGAACTTCATACAAGAAGATTTTTAGAGGAGGTCGAGACACCGGAAGTCTTAAATACAGGCGAAATTGCTGATTCGTTGATGCATGAGAATTCTAATCAACCATTTTCAAAATTCATTATTCCTATATTTGAAACCCAAAGACATCACAAGGTTTTGTTTTTAACCAAATCCTCGAATGTAAAAAATCTTTTAGAGATCGAACCCCCCAATCAAGTAATTATTAGCTTTAGTCTAAATGCCATACCTGTTGCTAAAATGTGGGAGAAGAAAGCACCACCTGTTTTAAAAAGAATTGAAGCAGCAAAGAGGGTTTACCAGGAAGGATATGAAGTCAGACTCAGGATAGACCCGATGGTTCCAATAGGTGGATGGGTAGAATCTTATTTACACTTAGTAGATTTTATTTTCGAGAATCTCATCCCGAAAAGAATTACCTTAGGTTCTTTAAGGGGGCTTCAAAGCACAATAAACGGCTGTTCAGATAAAAGTTGGGTCAAATATCTAAAAGAATCTTCTAATTGGGGCAAAAAGATAGATTTTCAAACACGATTTACAATGTACTCAACAGTAATAGAACATTTAAAATCAAAATATAATTACAACAATGTTGCCCTTTGTAAAGAAACAGTGGCAATGTGGAATAGTTTAAAGATGGATTATAAGCAAATAAGCTGTAATTGTATATGATATTCCAATTACAGAAATAAAGGAGGCTATATGATTGGTTTTATCGGTGGCGGGAATATGGCAGAGGCGATCATAAAAGGCATATATGGCAAACATGCAAAAGATATCATAGTCTCAGAGCCGAGAGACGAAAGACGATCATATCTTGAAAATATGTATCATGTAAAAACGACGTCTGATAATAAAGCGGTTATAAAAAATTGTAACATTATCATCCTTGCTGTTAAGCCACAGGATATGGATAGTGTCACTGCTGAATTTGCTGATCTCATCTCAAACGATACGATCGTAGTTTCCATTGCTGCAGGTATAACACTCGCATATCTCTCATCAAGGCTCAAGACTTCAAAGATAATCCGTGTCATGCCCAACACCCCTGCACTGGTTCAGGAGGGCATGTCAGTTCTGTCAATGTGTGAATGCATTCATGATAAAGAGATGGGATTGATAAGAGACATCTTCATGTCTATAGGGAAAGTGATGATGTTACCGGAAAAATATATGGATGCGGTAACTGCCCTTTCTGGAAGTGGTCCTGCATTTTTTGCCTATTTTGTTGAGGCACTGATTGAAGGGGGAATAAAAATGGGACTCGGCAAGGAGGATGCTACCACGCTTGCAGTACAGACATTGCTTGGTACCGCTAAATTGCTTGATACTGGTATGACTCCACAAAAACTCAGGGAGATGGTCACGTCACCGAAGGGGACAACTGCAGAAGGGCTGAAAGTATTCTATGAAAAAGGGTTGAAGGAAACTGTTGTTTCTGCAATTGAGGCAGCAACGAACAGGGCTAAAGAATTGGGGAGAGTATCATAAATGTTTATATTTGCGAATTTATTACTTGCAATAGCGAAAATACTCAGTTTGTTACTCAGTGGCTATATGTGGATTATCATTATTACAGCACTCATGAGCTGGGTTAATCCTGATCCATATAATCCCATAGTGAGATTTCTGCACGCTGTTACTGAACCAGTATTGAGGCCAATCAGAAGGCGTATTGGGTACGGGTTAGGTATAGATATATCACCTATGGTTGTAATCCTCGTTATATTATTTGTAAAGTATTTTCTGATAGAATCTTTGATAGAATTTGCTTATAAATTAAAAGGGGGTAGCCTTATATGAGAATAACACCGCTTGATATCCAGCAGAAACAATTCCCCATGAAGATAAGGGGATTTGATGTTGAAGAGGTATATGCATTTTTAGAGGTGATACGGGAAGAGATGGAGGAGCTCCTCAGAGAGAATGCAACACTGAAAGAGAACATACAGAAGGCTGAGAACCAGATTAAAGAATACAAGGATATGGAAACAACATTGAGAGAGACCCTTATGACCGCCCAGCAGATGGTAGAGGATTATAAGACAAATGCACGAAAAGAGGCAGAACTTATCGTGAAAGAGGCAGATCTCAGGGCAGATGCGATCCTGAAGGATGCACAGGAAAAAGTTATCAAGATCCATGAGGACATTGTTGACCTGAAAGGAATACGGCGCCATTTTAAAGAGGAGCTGAAGAGATTAATTGAAGGTCATTTGAAGATGATTGAGTTTGATAAAGAGAGAGAAGAAGAAGGAACCACCATGAAGGGGAATGAAGAAGTATCGTAATGGGTTCTGCAGAACGTTACAATGCCCTGAAAGGCATCCAGGATATCTTCCCACCTGATATATACATCTGGCAGAAGATTGAAAAAATTGCAGCGGATGTATTTTCTGTCTATGGTTTCCAGGAATTAAGAGCACCAATAATCGAATTGACTGATATATTCATACGAAGCATTGGTGAAACGTCCGACATCGTCGAAAAAGAGATGTATACATTCTCTGATAAGGCAGGCAGAAGTATCACCCTGAGGCCAGAAGGGACTGCCCCTGTTGTGAGATGTTATGTACAGAATCACCTGTATAATCTTCCATTCCCACAGAAATTTTTCTATTCAGGACCAATGTTCAGATATGAGAGGCCACAGAAAGGCAGGTTCAGGCAATTCTATCAGATAGGGGTTGAGGCGTTTGGAGTAGCTGATCCAACGATAGATGCGGAGATACTCTCTATGCTGCGGCTTTTTCTTGACACCATTGGCCTCAAGGAGCTTTCCTTTGAGGTAAATTCTATTGGTTGTGAGCAATGCAGGCCAGGGTATAGAAAAGCACTCTATGATTTCTTTTCAAACAAATTTGATAATCTCTGTCCTGACTGTAAAAGGAGATTCGGAGTGAATCCATTAAGGATATTAGACTGTAAGGTGGATTCCTGCATAGAGTTAAGAAAAGGGACACCAAGGGTTACAGATTTTCTCTGCAATGAATGCAAAGAACACTTTCATACGCTCCTTTTCCTCTTACAAACACTGAATATTCCATATGTGATAAATCCTGACATGGTAAGGGGCCTTGATTACTATACGAGGACTACATTTGAGGTTACCACTGAACATCTTGGCGCTCAGAATGCAGTTGCTGCCGGCGGAAGGTATGACAGACTTGTTGAAGAGTTTGGTGGGCCTCCGACACCTGCAATTGGCTTTGCAATAGGTATGGAAAGGATTGCAACACTCTTGAAATCGTCACAGAAACAGGAGGTTCCTGCACCAAAGGTTTTTATCGCAACAATCGGAGCACCTGCAGAGAAAGAAGGTCTTGTCATTGCAGATAAACTGAGGGGGCAGGGGATTTGGGTTGAACTTGGATACGCAGATAAATCGCTAAAGAGCCAATTGAGGAGGGCAGATAGGTTGAATGCAGATTATGTCTTTATCATCGGTGACAATGAAATTAATTCTGGAATTGCAAAATGGAAAAGGCTTTCCAATGGAAGTCAGGGCGAGATATCAATGCTCGAGATCTTTGATTTTTTAAAATGAGATTGCCACGTCGTCCGCCTTAGGCGGACTCCTCGCAATGACAGTTTGATAATCCCCCTTAACCCCCCTTTAGTAAAGGGGGGATGGGGGGATTTGTCATTGCGAGGTCGCATCGACTGAAGCAATCTCATATTCTGGACGCTAATATGTTATCATAAATATTTAGGAGGTATGTATTGAAAAGGGTAGTAGTAATAGACGATGAGCCTTTCATCCTCATGATGATAGAGGATAAACTGAAAAATGCAGGGATTCAAGTTACTACCATACGAGACAGTAAGCAAGCAATGGGTGCCATAAAGAAGGAACGGCCTGATCTCGTTATCACAGACTGGATGATGCCCGACCTCAGCGGGATAGAACTCTGCAGGATGCTCAAATCAGACCCTGATGTAAAGGATATCCCTGTATTCATGCTTACTGCTATGGGTCAAAACCCCGAAGAACAGCTTGGAACTCAGAGCGGTGTGGAGAAATATCTCACAAAACCATTCAGCCCCAACCTGCTCCTGAAAATGGTATTAGACGTAATTGGAAAGGTCTAACCTCGAACAGGATTTAAACCTTACCATCCAAGAGCTCGCTTCTGTATATGAAGAGCTTTCGCTTTTGTACAGGCTTTCTGAAGTACTGTCCGGGCTTAGTATCGAAGGAATCTGCAAACGAATTATCGATGAAGCAATCAATACAATCGAGGTAAAGACTGCTGCTGTCCTTTTCCTGCATGACAATGGAGAAGAGCTCTACACAAAGAGCAGCAGAGGAAATTGGGACAGCAATCTCAGGTTCAAACAGGATGACGGAGTGCTATGGAATTCTATAAAAACACAAAAGCCGTATGTATCCCATAACGTGAGTGAATCAAAACACGGGAACAGTCTTTCAAGTCTGAAATCGCTTCTGATATGTCCTATGATAGGGAAAAACAAGGTCCTCGGTGCTATTGTTGTTGGTGACAAGGTATCTTCAGAAAACTTTTATTCGAATGACATAAAGCTATTGGGTGCAATTGCCTTTCAGGCAGGTCTCTCAATAGAAAACGCTTACCTGTATCGGGAACTTGAAGAACTTCTCCTCGGTACCATCAGATCCCTTGTAAGGGCTCTGGAAGCAACATCGAAATGGAGTGCAGGCCATACTGAAAGGGTAACAAAATATGCAATGGACATTGGAAAAGAAATGGGTTTTGATGCAGAAACGATTGAGAAATTAAGGATGAGTTCCCTTTTGCATGACATAGGAAAGATAGGAACACCAAAGGAAATTCTTGACAAGGCAGGCAAACTCACAAAAGAAGAATATAAAGAGATAAGCAAACACCCTATTATGGGCGCTGAGATACTCAGGGATTTGAAACAATTTACCGAGATTGTCGAGGGTATCAAATATCATCATGAACACTGGGATGGCAGCGGACTTTTTGGTCTCAAAGGAGAACAGATACCGTTGCTTGCACGGGTACTGTCAGTAGCAGATGCCTTTGATGCAATGACATCTGACAGGCCATACAGGCCGAGAAAATCGAAAGAAGACACGATTCGGGAAATGATGGAATTTTCCGGTATTCAGTTTGACCCTCTGATTATTGAGGCATTCCTGAGATGGGTTGATACTTTTAACCTACTCTATTGAGTTTCCGAATTCTGAGCTTAACT
>VGWY01000025.1 GCA_016873575.1 Nitrospira sp.
CCTGACCCCATGACCATGACCCCATGACCCCAGTGGTTAAATCTATCAGAATTCAATTCCATTTGCAAATTAACACATTTGCAACCTCAAAAACAACTCTTGACAATGATATCAGTAATGGTACTATAATTATATGGCTAAAATAGATGACATGCTTGCACAAATGAGACAAAATCCAAGAGATGTTCGATTCAGTGATTTGTGCAAGGTATGTGATCATTTTTTTGGGGAGCCTCGCCAAAGTGGGAGCAGTCATAGAATTTACAAAACCCCGTGGCAGGGTGATCCTCGAATAAATATTCAGAACCATAAAGGAAAAGCCAAGGCATACCAGGTGAAACAGGTGCTATTGGCTATTGAAAGATTGGAGGTAGGACATGGCCCTGAAAAATGATCGATACACCTATCGGGTAACCTGGTCTGAAGACGATAACGAGTATGTGGGTTTGTGTGTTGAGTTTCCCAGCTTGAGTTGGCTGGCTAAGACTCCAGGGGTAGCCTTAAAGGGAATCCGTAAATTAGTTGAAGATGTTGTGAAGGATATGCATAACGCAGGTGAAGCTGTTCCTGAGCCAATCGCTTGCAAGCACTACAGTGGCAAATTCATAGTGCGAGTTCCTCCGCAAGTTCATCGAAAACTTGCAATCCAAGCAGCGGAGTCTGGAGTCAGTCTGAATCGTCTTGCCAGTTCAAAGTTAAGTCAATAAAGCTCTGCTAATAGAAGGAGGAGGTAGTGCCAAATACTAAAAAGATAGTAAATCTTCTTTTTAAAAAATATCCTGATCCCCAAATTGCACTTCGTTTCTCGAATCCCCTTGAGCTTCTTATTGCCACAATCCTTTCTGCACAATGCACAGATATAAAGGTAAATGAAGTAACGAAGAGCCTTTTTAGAAAATATAAGACAGTAAAAGATTATGCACAGGCTGATATAAAAACCCTTGAAGAGGAGATAAGGCCAACAGGCTTTTATAAAAACAAGGCAAAGATGATTATCGGATGCTGTGAGAAGCTCATAAAGGATTTTCATAATAAGGTTCCAGCAACGCTTGAAGAACTTATAACCCTACCAGGTGTAGGCAGGAAGACCGCAAATGTCATACTTGGCAGTGCATTTGGACAGCAGACAATTGCAGTGGACACCCATGTTTTACGGGTAAGCAACAGGCTCGGTATCGCACATTCTCAAAATCCCGATAAGGTTGAAGAGGAACTGAATAAACAGATTCCCAAAAATCGTTGGACAGCCTTTAACCTTGCCCTTATTTTACATGGTCGTGAAACATGCACGGCAAGGAAGCCGAAATGTAGTGAGTGCATCCTATATAATGAATGTGAATGGCAGGAGAAGAAATAGAAGACATAGAGAGACTGATAAAGGGCGATATAGGGAAAGAGGTTTTTTTCTACGAGTCCGTTGACTCTACAAATACCATTGCAGCAGAACGTGCTGAAAAGGGTGCTGCAGAAGGTGTGGTTGTGTTTGCCGATAGCCAGCAAAAGGGCAGAGGAAGACATGGCAGATGCTGGGAATCACCTTCAGGAGTGAACATATACATGAGCATTATACTCAGACCTGAAATAGAAACTAAAGATATCACACTCATCACAATAATGGCAGCTATTGCATGTGCACATGCACTCAGGAGGATCACAGGTCTGAATCTCACAATAAAATGGCCGAACGACTTGATGGTCAGGAACAAAAAGATAGGTGGAATTCTTACTGAATTAAGAACATGCCATGGCAGGATAATCTTTGCTATCCTTGGAATAGGTATCAATGTGAATATAGAGAGCAATGCCTTCCCGGATGATATAAAACAGATAGCGACTTCTATCAAGGCTGAAACAGGCAAACCATATTCAAGGGAGTTAATCAGTGCAGAAATTCTGAATGAGATAGACCACTGGTATATAGTCCTTCATAAAAAGGGGAGAGAGACGCTCCTTTCAGAATGGCAGAAATTGACATCAACACTGGGGAAGAAAGTAAGGGTAACAGTTGATAAAGAGACTTTTACAGGCTTAGCCGAAGCAATAGATGATGAGGGGATGTTGCTTTTGAGACTCCCGTCAGGGGTTCTCAAGAGGATTAACTCAGGTGATTTGATTGAACTGAGATAAAGAACAGTATATTTTGTGAAGATGAACCTTATTGCTGTAGACATTGGTAATTCCTCTATAAACATAGGATATTTCACTGAATCAGAGCTTATTGTTCAAAAGATTGAGACTTTGCCCTTGAGGGCTCATTCAGAGTATAGGGAACTCATTGAGAGTTTTCGGAGAGAAAAAAATATAGACAAAAAGACTGAAGGATGTATAATATCTTCTGTTGTGCCTGGCAATACCGAAGTCTTGACGAGGGCTCTCAAGGGATTAACTTCAGTGGAGCCATTACTGGTGAGCTGTAGAATGAAAACAGGCCTTGCATTTCGTATCCCGAAACCAGATGAACTGGGCACAGACAGGATTGCTGATGCTGTAGCTGCATATGAGCTTTATAAAGGTCCTGTCGCAGTAGTAGATTGTGGCACAGCAACAACCATAAGTGTTGTCGGGAAAGATGCAGATTACATCGGAGGTTCAATCATGCCGGGGATAGGTCTGATGAACAGTTCACTTGCAAAGGGCACAGCGAAATTATCTGAGGTTATGCTGAGTCCTCCGGAATCAGCCCTTGGCATTGATACTGAAGGATGTATTCAATCAGGTCTTTTTTTGGGTACTGCAGGTGCTACTGAAAGGCTTCTTTCCGAGATGGAAAAGGAAACTAATTTTGCGTTAAAGGTTGTTGTGTCAGGTGGATATGGTAGTATGATTTCGCGATTCCTCAGAAGATCACACATTCTGAAGCCACACCTGACAATTGAAGGATTAAAGATCATTTACTTGAGGAACAGAGATGCATGAACTGAGAAAAGACATCTTGCTCGGGAGGTGGATTGCTGTCCTGTCAGATTCAAAATCACCATCAGAGTATGAACTGCCATCCTGCAGCAATGGTACAGATAGTAACTGTAGTCTATGCCCCGGCCGGGAGCATGAGACCCCTCATGAGATAACATCTCTTAAGATAGATGCCACATCGCCGAATAGCTGGTGGGTAAGGGTTATCCCAAGCTTTAAACCTGTATTTCAGATAGAAGGAGACCTCGGGAGAAAGGGGGTAGGGATTTATGACAGAATGAACAACATTGGCGCAAATGAGATTATCATAGAATCTCCTGAGCATAACAAGAGGCCTGAAGATATAGGGCTTGAGCAGATGATTCGTGTTTTAACTGTTTATAGAGATCGCATCGCTGACCTGAATAAGGACCCAAGACTGAGATACATACTCATATATAAAAACTCGGGGAAAGAAGCAGGAGAGATTTTCTCACATCCTGTATCATATCTCATGGCAACACCTGTTATACCTAAAAAGGTAAAGGACGAACTTGATAATGCAAAACAATATTATAATTACAAAGAAAGATGTGTCTTCTGCGATGTGATGAGAGAGGAACTCCGGGTCGGTGACAGAATAGTCCTCGAGACAAAAGATTTTGTGAGCTTCTGTCCTTATACAGCCGAGTTCCCGTTTGAGTCATGGATAATACCAAAAAAACATTCCTGTGCATTCTACGAGATCACGCAGGAGGAGATTGAAGACATGGGGTTTGTACTCATGACGATGTTACGAAAGTTGAGGGCGATCTTTAAGGAACTGCCATTTAACTATTATATTCATACAGCCCCGAATATGGTGCCAAGGAGAGACCACTGGCACACGCTTGGTGAAGACTTCCATTGGCATCTTGAGATAATACCAAGACTGACAAGAATGAGTGGGTTTGAGTTGGGTTCAGGATTTTATATCCTGCCCACATCACCTGAAAATGCAGCAAAATATCTAAGGGAGGTTGGATAAAATGGAGATTAAGAGTATTCTTTTCCCCACAGACTTTTCCGAGGGCTCATCACATGCCCTCCAGTATGCCGTTGATTTGGCAAAGCGTTATGGAGCCAGACTGTACCTTGTTCATGTTATGTATGACATCGCAAAGGCAACAGGTTGGTATGTGCCGCATCTATCAACAGATACATTGTACAAAGAAATCGAAGAAGGTGCAAAGAAGGAGATCGAGAGATATGGTATCGAGGAATTAAGGGACGTGCAGAATGTGGAACACCACGTCCTGAAGGGTGTTCCTTATGATGAGATCGTACGATTTGCTAATGAGAAAAAGATCGGGCTCATCATCATGGGGACTCACGGACGGAAAGGTATAGACAGGGTTCTCTTTGGAAGTACTGCATCACAGGTTGTAAGGTATGCACCATGTCCTGTCCTTACGGTAAGAATGCCGATGTATAAAGGATAACGAGAAAGAACACAAACGTAATCAACCACAGAGGACACGATTTTTGTCCTCTGTGGTTGATTAAACACCACTACTGGTTTTTTGAAAGGCCTGGTTCCCTCCTGTTTAAAAGAGCCTCGAGTATTCAGAAGAATAAGCATATACACTAATCCCTCTATTTTCGATTAAAATAAGTTTTAATATACTTTTATACCCATAGATGATGCTTAAGACAAAGGTATTAGTAGTTGGTGGCGGCCCTGCAGGATCTACCGCTGCGAGGATTCTTGCAGAGAATGGCATTGAGGTAATTCTGCTTGAAAGGAACCTTTCTTTTCAAAAGCCCTGTGGTGGAGGAACATCCTCAAGTACCTTTGATGAATTAGGCATCTCAAAGACACTCATCAAAAAAGAGGTTAAAACTATCATGGTCGTTTCTCCTCAGGGTGAAAGACTTGAAATAGATTTGAGAGGTGGAAGTCTTAACATTATTGAGAGGGGAGAGTTTGACAGAGCACTAAGGAACAGTGCGGTAGAAAAGGGCGTCAGGTTAATAGAAGGGGACTTCTGCAGGATTCTGAATGATAAAAAATATACGATAGAAGCACATGTTGGAGGAGCAGATATTGAAATAATCTCGGAATATATTATTGCTGCAGACGGTGTAAATTCGAAGGTCAGGACATCACTTGGAATAAAACCATCCCGGGCCTTTTTTACCATATCTGAGCGCATCAAGGGAGTAGAGGCAGATTTGTGTGAGTTCTGGTTTGGGTCATCCCATGCACCGCATTTTTATTCGTGGGTATTTCCTGCAGAAGATGGAATTTCAGCAGGCACAGGAAGTTTTGAGCCAGAAAAGATTAAGCCACTGTTTGAAAGGTTTAGGGAGAAAAGGGGGTTAATCCCGGAGGGACAAAAGAGGTTATACAGGATGCCTTTATGGAAAGGTGATTTATATACCCATGGCAAGGTTGTTTTTGCAGGTGATTCTGCGGGTCAGGTGATGCCCCTCAGTTATGAAGGCATCTATTATGCAATGAAGGCAGGGGAGTTTGCTGCAAAAGCTATCATAGAAGAAAAGGTAGAGAACTATAAAAAGATGTGGAAAGAGAGGTTTCAGAGGAGATTCACCCTCATGGATAGACTGAAAAACTACTTTTTAAAGGACGATGTTTCTGCCGAGAAGCTTGTAGCCCTTCACAAAAGACCCGAGGTTCAGGCAGCATCCCTGCTACTCTGGATCAGAAAAGACAAAGGCAGAGAAGGCCTCAAGGATTATATAAGAATTTTTGGAAAATTCTTGAGTTGAGCATCAAAAGATTTTTTGCCTATTCCATTGTTGTTCACACGCTCATCATTATTTCTGTTCTCTCTCTGAGACCGGCTGCGCAGTGGAATAAGGGGGGTGAATTTTTTACAAGACTTATATCGCCAGATGAGTTGTCTTCCCCTCAGCAAACTCGCAGGTCTTCAAGAAAACCTTTGCCTTTTGTACCTGATCTCAAGGAAGAAAGGTCTTCCCCTCATGTCCAGCCAGAGATTAAGGAACCCTTACAGGATGAGAATGTTTCAGCTATGCCTGAAAAAGGGGGGCAATATACTGAGGAGCTGAGGGAGGGGAAGGGGAAAAGTAAAGATAGGATTGAAATACATGAAACACCAGGTACGTCTATCAGAGAAAAGCTCTTTGATAAAAGTATTATTCGTGACCTTGCACAAAGAGAGATCGAGAAAGAAAATAAGACAAAGAGAGAGAATGTATTTACCTTTGACACGAATGAATACCGATTCCTCACATACAACAAAAGATTAAAAGAGAAAATTGAGAGCATCTGGATGTATCCCATTGATGCAGCAGAAAATGGGATTTATGGTGACCTGATAGTAAGATTTACCATAAAGAAGAATGGCAGTTTAGGATCAGTTGAACTCGTCAGGACATCAGGTTATAAAAGCTTGGATGATGCTGCTCTGAAGGCACTGAATAATGCTGAGCCGTTCTGGCCCCTCCCTGATGAATGGGGTATGGAAGCCTATACAGTAGTGGGTCATTTTATTTATACTATTTATGGATATTATGTAAGATAACCTAAAGAATGATTCATGGAACGAAGACTCTATCTCAAAGTAGGCGATGTTGTCAGGCATACACAGTATAAAATGTGGGGTGCCGGTGAAGTTATTGAAGAGAAACATTCCACTCTGCCAGGTGGTTTATGTCTTGTGAGAATCTTGTTCGAAGATGGTATTGAACGGGCATTTATCAATGACCTTAATAGTGAATGCTGCTGTTATTATGCAGGGATCAGATTAAGCTGACCTTAAGCATTAAGTTAAGTTCACACTATAACACGCTATTATTAAATAATTTTATTGACAAAATAATCCACTCATGTTTTAATTTTTTTGATGGACTCTTATAAGGGTTTTACTCAGGAGGAGAAGTCCTCTATCCTGGTTGTAGATGATCTGCAGCCCAATCTTGAGCTCATGGAGGCAATCTTCCTCAAGGGGGGATTCAAGGTCTATACAGCACTTGGAGCAGATGTTGCTACCGAGATATTCAAACAATGTCCAGTTGACCTTGCAGTCGTCGATGTCATGATGCCCGGGATTGACGGCTTTGAATTATGCAGGATATTCAAGGACATATCACGAAAGCGATTTTTCCCTGTGATACTTCTTACAGCCCTGACAGACAGGAATAGCAGAATAAAGGGTATAGAGTCAGGGGCAGACGATTTTATCAGCAAGCCATTTGATACCACTGAACTGATGGTGAAGATACGATCCCTTTTAAAACTCAAGGCACTTCAAGAAGAGCTTGATCACTCAGAAAACATTATTCTCACCCTTGCTGTCGCGATGGAGGCAAGAGACCCATACACAAAAGGACATTCAACGCGAGTCAGTGAACTTTCCATAAATTTTGCTTCATTTCTCGGTATGCCGCAGAAAGATCAAGAAGATATGAAAAAGGCCGGGATACTCCACGATATAGGAAAGATATGCCTGAGTAAAGGATTACTCCATAAGCCTGGCAACCTGACAGAGGAAGAGAAAGAGGTCATCAAGACACATGCCGTTTTAGGTGAAGAAATGTGTCGTCCACTTTGCTCAATGAGACGGATACTCCCAGCAATACGGCATCACCATGAGCGGTGGGATGGAAAGGGTTTCCCGGACAGGCTTTTCAGAGAGAGTATCCCGATTATGGCAAGGATACTTTCTATAGTGGATTCCTTTGATGCTATGGCATCAAAACGTCCCTATCGAAATTCTTTCTCAGTGAAGACCTCACTCGATATTATGAAATCAGAACGACAGAAAGGACAGTGGGATCCTGAATTGCTTGGATACTTTCTTGAGATGATGTCCTTTACAGCAGATAAGGTTTATCAAACATATGTTAAAGCTTAAACTTTCAAACCTGATAGAAACCTCGAATGATATTGTCCTGATCACAGATTCAGCAGGGCAGATCAACATTGTGAATGAACGTGCTGTTAAAATGCTTGGCTATACAAGAGAAGAACTAAGAGGGAGAACCATTGATTCAATCGTGACTGATGGCTCATGGGAGGATGTTCAGAAGGAACTTGATAGGAAATCCGCACTGAGCGGTTACGAAATTGCCGTTACTGATTCTGAGGGACGGGAATTTTACGTGAGGATAAATGCCTCTGTCATAAAAGAAAAAGATGGGACAACCTCGGGTTCGATATTTGTGCTCAGGAGCCTGAAGGAAGAGAGAAATCTCAAGCGGGCACTTGAGGATAAGACAAGGGCGCTTGAGGAGTTAAATGAAAACCTTGAGAAGAAGGTGATTGAGAGGACCGAAGAGCTTAAGAAGATAAACAGGGAGTTGGAACGGGCAAACCAACTGAAGGGCAGGTTCATTGCCAATATGAGCCATGAGCTGAGAACCCCTCTGAACTCAATCATCGGGTTTTCAGATATCCTTCTTGAGAAGACATTCGGAGATATCAATGAAACCCAGGAGCGTTACATACGAAATATCTATTCATCAGGAAATCATCTGCTCGAGTTGATCAATAATGTTCTGGATATTGCAAAGATAGAGGCAGGCCGATATGAAATGACCTATGAAACCTTTCTAATTGAAAATGCAATAGATGAAGTCATAAACATCATGAAGTCTCTTGCCGAGAACAAGTCTATCGATATCAAAGTCTCCATAGATGAAGGCATATCCTCTATTACAGCAGACAGGGTAAAACTGAAACAAGTCCTCTACAATCTGCTTTCGAATGCAATAAAGTTTACACCCGAAGGGGGTATGGTTGGAGTTGATGTATATAAGGAGATAAATGTTGAGGGGCGATATCCCTGGGCAATGCCTGGACTTGAGTTTGTAAAATTTTCAATCTGGGATACAGGTATCGGCATAAGTCCTGAAGACAATGAAAAGATATTTGATGAGTTTGAACAGGCAAATTCAACATTTTCTCGGAAATATGGCGGGGCTGGTCTTGGGCTTGCTCTGACAAAAAAGCTTGTTGAATTGCATGGCGGGAATATAACAGTTGAAAGCATCCCGGGTGAGGGGAGTACATTCTCTTTCCTCATACCTGTTACATCTCCTGTTGAGTCTAAAGTACCAGAGTCAGTCGGAGCAGTAGATCTCAATTTCCCATGGATGAAAGAAGATGCACCACTCATACTTGTTGTAGAAGATGACCTTCCTTCTGCAGAGATCCTCACCCTGCATCTAACGCAGGCCGGGTACAGGGTTGCTCATGCATTTGATGGTGAAGAGGCTCTGAAGAAGGCAAGGAGCCTGAAGCCATTTGCCATCACCTTAGACGTTATGCTTCCGCAGAAGGATGGATGGGAAGTCCTTCAGGAGCTGAAGAGTGACCAGGAAACCGCTGAGATACCTGTCATCATACATTCTGTAATCAATAACAAGGAACTTGCCTTTGCCCTCGGCGCAACAGATTATCTGCTCAAACCACTTGACAGAAAGGCTCTTATTACCAAGCTCGAAGAGATAAGTGTCTCTAAAGGCAAGAAGATACTACCGCTATCAATTCTGATTATAGAATCAGAAGATGCAGTAACAAACCATTTCAAAGAACTATTAGAGCCACAGGGTTTCTTAATTTATACTGCATCCGAAGGGAAGCGGGGCATAGAGCTTTCATCAGCATTGAGACCGGGCGTTATCCTGCTTGATTTCACACTTTCAGATATGCTGGGGTTTGACGTGATAAAAGAGATAAGGGAAAATCCTTCAACAAAAGATATCCCTATATTTATCCTCACGGAAAGGGACATCTCTGTTGATGACAGAATGAACCTTGTGGGAAAGATAGAGCGGATTGTCCAGAAGCATGCCTTTGACACAAAGGAATTTGTTGAGCATATAAAAGAACTTGAGATCCTTTATCCGAAGAGGGCAGGGCTGATAGACGAGCTTACAGGATTGTTCAGCCACAGATATTTTCAGATAAGGCTTGCGCAGGAAGTACGAAGGGCAGAGCGGTACAAACTCCCCCTAAACCTCCTGCTTTTAGACATAGATTTTTTCAGACAGTATGGAGAAAAGCACGGAGAATACTATTGTAACTTACTGCTCAAAAAGGCTGCTGAACTTCTGAGAAAAAATATCAGGGGTTCTGATGCTATTGTGCGCTACGGAAGAGACTCCTTTGCGATCATACTGCCGAACACTGTTATCGCAGCAGGGCTTTCATTGAGTAACAGATTCAATGCGATTATAAAAAACTACCCATTCCTTTATGAGGAGTCTCAGCCAAAAGGACGGATAACATCCAGTATAGGGCTTGCCTTCTTTGACAGCCAATCACCAGAGGAGTTTATCTTAAGCGCGGAAAAGGCGTTGGCCTCTGCTATCAAGAAGGGCGGGGACAGGGTTGAAATTTACTCCAGAGAAGAACATGAAGAAGAAGAGGTCCAGCAGCACTGATTCCTTCCATGACACGTTTGAAAGCCCTTTTGGTACCCTGTATCTTTTATTGTCTGGAAAAACCCTGAAAGGGATTACCTTTCAAAAACCTGATGAGATACCTCGAAAAGGCGATGCACCTGCTTTGATAAAAAAGGAACTGAAGGAGTATTTCGAACATGGCCGAGAGGAATTCACACAAAAAATAGATTTTCCGAAAGGTACGGAATTTGAGAAGAAGGTCTGGCTTGCGCTGAAAGAGGTGCCGTATGGAGAGACAAGGACATATAAATGGCTGGCTGAAAAGGTCAGCAGACCCAGTGCATGCAGGGCAGTAGGCAGGGCACTCAGCAGGAATCCCATTCCGATTATCCTTCCATGCCACCGTATTATAGAATCAGATGGCTCAATCGGCGGATACTCCTCTGGTGTTGATATCAAGAGAAAATTACTTGATATTGAATATTATACAAAACTATCAAAGAAGGGTTAAGTGAACAGAAGAATTTGACTGTTGGTCTTCAGAGATTAAATTAAGGGTACTTATAATTCCATTCCCAGAAATATTTCCACTACCTTTGGATTAAAGTGCTTGCCAGTTTGTTCATGTAAATATTCTATCACTTTCTCTTCAGGCCAGGCAGGGCGATATGGTCGTTTGGAGTTTAATGCATCCCACACATCCACTACTGCAAATATACGCGCTGATAGTGGAATCTGTTCGCCTTTCAGCCCATGCGGATAACCTGTACCATCCCATTTCTCGTGATGATAGTAAGGTATATCAAGCGCTGGGCGCAAAAAAGCAATAGGTGAGAGTAGTTCATGAGCATAGACTGGATGCTTGCGCATGATTTCCCACTCCTCATCAGTAAGCGGGCCAGGCTTTAGAAGAATACTGTCTGGTATCCCCATCTTTCCAATGTCATGTAACAAGGCGCCTCTTTTCACATGTACAAGTTCTGCCTCGCTTACTCCCATAGCACGGGCTATCTTTATTGTCATATCTGTAACCCTCTGCGAATGCCCTTCTGTCTCTTTGTCACGAAGGTCAAGAGCCTTGGACCAGCCTTCAAGCGTGGTGTCGTAGGCAAGGATAAGGTCTATATTCGAACGCTGTAAACTATTAAACAGGGAAGCGTTGTCTACTGCGATGGCTGCCTGCGCTGCAAGGGCTTCAAGAAAATCAAGCCATTCCTGATCAGGGGCGACCGGGGCACGATGGAAGATTTCCAGGACACCACTTACTTTGCCTTTTGCAATAAGTGGCACGGCGTAGTAGGAAATAAACCCTTCGTTAGCCAACAGTGGAGAGCGACTGAGACTGTCCAGTGTTTCGGCCAAATCAGGGATGCTAACAATCCGTTGTTCAAGCGCAGCGCGGCCGGCATGCCCTTCTCCCAGGCGCAGGTAGGTGTGCTGGAGTGCACTGGTGCGGAACCGCGGCTGGCAGCATACTCTAAATTCAAGGTGTTTGGATTGAGTAGTAGTACAGTGGCAGCGTCAATGCGCAGTACATTAGTGACCTGGTCGAGAAATACGTTGAGGGTAACACGCACGTCAAGACTGGCTGTAATGGCCATATCAATGTTGCGTAAAGCTGTTAAGCGCTGTAGCTGATATTGAACCTGTTCTTCAGCAATCTTTCGTTTAGTGATGTCTCTCATCATTCCTGATATTACTTCTCCTTCAAGGGTTGCACTTAAAAGCACAGTTACGGTTTTTCCTGTCTTTGTGAGTAATTCGACTTCGAAATTCGTAACCTTGCCGGTTTTCTTAAGCTTTTCAATTAATACCTCTTTATCATCAGGATTTTTATACCTTTCAAACATAGATACTGACATCATTTCTTCGATTGATTCAAACTCGAATATACTTGCCAAAGCCTCATTTGCATAGAGAATATTGCCTTTGATATTTGTTTGATATACTCCTACAAGGGCGTTATCAACAAGGTCTTTGTATTTTTTCTCTGACTCTATCAGTCTGTTTTCTGCCTGTTTGCGCTTGATCATCTCTTCTGCATCACTCAATGCCCTTCGTACTGCATGAACAAGCCGTGAAAGCCTTTGTTTCAGGATATAATCTATTGCACCGGCCTTGAGTGCTTCAACTGCCACTTCTTCTCCTATTGTCCCTGAGATGAGGATGAATGGTATATCAGGATATCGTTCCTTCACAATTGAAAGGGCAGAAAGACCGTCAAACTGTGGGAGTGAATAGTCAGCGAGGATAATGTCAGGTGAAAAATCTTCAAGCTCTTTGAGAAATGAGTCTTTTGTTTCTACACACTTAGAGACAAAACTTAGTTCCCCTTTACGCAGCTCTCTCTCGGTCAACTCAGCGTCGGTTGGGCTGTCTTCAACCATTAAAATACGGATCTCTCTATCCAAATTGTCCTCCTGCATTCTTGTCATTCCCCCTTTGGAAAAGGGGGATTAAGGGGGATTTTAAGAATAAATGTCTTGATTCATTAATCATAAAATCTCCCCTTCCCCTCTTTGCCAAAGAGGGGTAAGTATGTTTGGCAGAGTGAAATAAAACGTTGCTCCTTCGTTTACCTTTCCTTCTGCCCATACTCGTCCACCGTGTTTGTGTATAACACGTTGAACAATGGCAAGTCCAACACCTGTCCCTTCAAATTCCTGTGCACTGTGGAGGCGCTGGAAAATGCCAAAGAGTTTGTTCTTATACTGCATGTCAAAACCTGCACCATTGTCCTTCACACAATAGACATTTTCATTTTCTTCACTCCAGCCTGCAACCTCAATAACAGCAGACTCCTTTTTCCCTGTGAATTTAATGGCATTGGATAGAAGATTCATAAATACCTGACGTATCATGGATTGGTCACCCTGAGCAGGGGGCAACTCTTTCAGGTTAAATTGCGATGTTTGCTCCGGGATAGAGGGTTTAAGTTCCTCAAATACTGCCTTTGCGAGTCTTGTCATATCAATTTCTGATTTCGCTACTTCCTGACGGCTGATTCTTGAGAATGCAAGAAGGTCATCTATGAGCTGACCCATTTGCTTTGTACTGTTTCTGATAGTATTCAATACCCTTTTCCCTTCCTCATCCAGTCTATTCTGATAATCTTCCAATAATATGTTAGAGAATCCATCTATTGCCCTTAAGGGTGCGCGTAAATCATGAGAGACAGAGTAACTGAATGCTTCAAGTTCCCTGTTGGCAGCTTCAAGCTGTGCTGTCCGCTGCTTAAGATTGTCGAGCGCCACATGTAGAGCTTTCTCTGCCTTCTTGCGCTCCTGCTCCTCTCTATCTCTCTGCAATCTTGCATTCAGTATAGGTGCTATAATACTACCTAAGGACTCTAATAATTTAACGTCTTTATCCGTATAATCTGTCTCTTTATTTGCAATTTGGATGAGCCCGATAACTTCTCCTTGATAGATGATAGGCATGGAGATATGTTTGGATACAGCTATATGTCCTTTAGGTGTAAGTGTTGAAACCTTATTTGTGTAATTTGTTTTTTTCTCTCTAATAGCCCGTGGCCAGGAGCTATACCCCCATTTATCCCTTGGGAACACATATGACTTATCAGGAACCTGACACTTATCCCAAATATGCCTTGACATAGATGGAACGACAAACGCTCCATCTTCATCAATATATCCGATGACACCGTATTTACTTTCCATAAACTCTAGAATAACATTCAAAACATCATTGTATATTTCTTCATCTGTAGTGGCAGTAAGGAAGATATTGGCAATCCTGTTCCTGATAGACAATTCTCTCTCGGACTGCCGCAGTGCCTCAGATGCCTGCTCCAGATCCGCCGTACGCTCTCTAACCATCTCCTCAAGATGCTCATGGTATTTTTTTAATTCTTCTTCTGCCCGTTTGCGTACCGTGATATCAGCGCAGGCGCCGGACATCTGATATGCCTTGCCGTGTTCGTCCCTCTGGCATGTTCCTGTATCCCTCCACCAGATATAGGAACCCTCTTTCGTCCTCACCCTGTACTCTGTGTCATAAGGTGTCCCCTGCTCAAGATGTCTCTCAAGCATCTGCATGACGTGGGGACGATCATCAGGATGAATCAGTTCTTCCCAGGCTTGAATTGTGCGCGGGAACTCGCCTGCTTCATAGCCCAGCATAGAATCCACTATGTCCGACCACTCCAGCTCACCGGACCTGAGGTCCCATACCCACAAGGCCACTCGGCCAGCCAGGGATGCGGTTACAAACCTGTTCCTCTCAAGGGCCAACTTCTCCTCAGCCTGCTTGCGCTCAGTGATGTCCTGAACCATGGAAAGAACGCCGATTACTGTCCCATCGTCTTTCAGCGGTGTGTTGGACCAATCACAAGTGATGACGCGACCATCTTTGGTCGTATTTTCATTTACACTGTAGGCAGTGGTGTCGCCTTCCAGCAGGCGACGCCAAATTGTATCAACATGGGGTTGGGCATCTTTTGGCACAATGAGATCGTAGGGATGTTTCCCCAACATTTCCTCTGCTTTAAAGCCGAAAATCTTTTCAGCAGCAGGATTCCACGTCATTACACGGAAATCAGGACTCCATATGATACATCCAATGGGCATCCGTTCAATTTGGAGTTTAAGACGTGCTTCGCTTTTCTGCGCCGCCTCCTCAGCCAGCTTGCGTTCGGTAATCTCCTGTTTCAGAAACATGCTAACACCAAACCATACCATTGCCATTTAATCAAGTTTAGTTTATGTTCATCCTTCATATTAAAATCCATATTAAAGAAAACTGAACTACCTTTAAAAGCATACATCATACGTTAAGAACCCTGCGCCAAGAGCACAGGGATGAATTGCTTGTTCCTTAAAGCTGTTGTCATTATGATTTACGCATTCCTTTGTTTATAAAAATGAATTAATTTATCGACTAATTTCATGAACTTCCAGACATTGATTGGTTTGGAGATACATTCAGCAAAACCCTCATTTATAAACTTCTTCCTTTCATCCTTTGCTGCAATGGATGTCAGGGCAATCACCGGTATTTTTGCAGTACATTGTTCTGACTTCATCATTTTAAAGGCATTGATCCCGTTCATTACTGGCATCTTGAGATCCATTAATACCAGATCAGGGATATATTCCTTTGCAATCTTTACTGCCTCTGACCCGTTACATGCTTCTATCGTTTCATATCCGTAATTTTTAAGTAATATACTGAACATCTTCCTGTACCGTTCATTGTCATCCACAATCAATATCTTGGTCATGGTTCACAATTCATGAGGATGTCTGAGGTTTCCATATTCATTTGTTTTAAGACACTGATTGCCTTGTCAAATTCTGTTGATTTATCGAAAAAGTAATCTGCACCTTCTGCCATGCATTTTTTCTGATACTGCGGGAAAGGGTAGTTCGTCAGCATTATGACTGTACGAGAGAGATTATACTTCTTTATATATTGCAATAAGTCAATCCCATTTATTCCGGGCATACGGATGTCAAGTATTGCAACATCAGGTCTCGACCTTGATATAAGCACTGTTGCATCATATCCGTTCTGCGCACTGCCCACGATCTCAATCCCTTCGATATCAGATATGCTTGATACCAGGCGATCAAGGATTATGGAGGAATCATCTGCAATAAAAACCTTTAACATGATTACAACGATTTCAACCCATGAACAGTCTTTTACTAATAAGACTTATAGACTATAAGTAAGGTCACATGCCTAATAACAATTTTGTCATGCTGGCTTGTCCAGCATCTTTCTCTACGATTCCGAACAAGTCGGAAGGATTCCAGACAAGCTGGAATGACACCCAATGTGGTTTACTTATGAATTCCTTAGTATGAATTCCTTAGTGACAAAAATAGCAGATATAGCTTCAAATTGCTATCAGACGATTTAAATATTTTTTGTAGGATTTGTCTGATTTTTTTGTAGGTGTTTGTCCTACATTCTTTAAAAAATAAAACTATGGCTTGGTAATTATCTTATGATGGCCAATTACACGTAATCGAATGCTACCTTCAATTTTTTCAAACGTAAATCTATGGTTCAGGTCAATACTATAGTGAACGACATTAGTTTTTCGACATCCACTGGTAGCCACACCCTTTATGGGTGCGCTATTTTCGCAGGCTAAAGCCTGCGGCTACCCGCATTTATGTCAACTTATTTTTGTCGTTCACTATAACTTCCCAAATATTAACCGTGCCTTTTATCTTTTTGACTCTGATAGATTGTTTTTTATCACATATTGTACAAGTTCTGTATTGTTTTTCAGACTCATCTTTTTCAGAATGCGTGAGCGGTATGTACTGACAGTCTTTACACTGAGGCAGAGATTATCGGCAATCTCCTGTGCCTTTTTCCCTGAGGCAACCATGAGCATGACCTCGAACTCCCGATTGGATAGTGTCTCGTGAAGAGGTTTTTCGATATTCACTTCTAAATCGAGTGCTAACCGCTCGGCTAAAGTCGGACTGACATACTTCCCTCCTGAAGCAACCTTCCTGATAGCCTTCACAAGCTCCTCTGGTGCACTCTCCTTTGTCATGTAACCTGATGCACCTGCCTTTAAAACTCGTACTGCATACTGCTCTTCAGGGTACATGCTCAGGATTAACACAGGGAGTTTAGGTTTTTCATATCTTAACTGTTCTAATATGTTAAGCCCGCTTCTGTCAGGGAGGGAAATGTCAAGAATCACAACATCATAGTAATTTTTTCGAACGAAAGCCAGCACCTCACTGGCATTCTGTGCTTCTCCAGCCACTGACATACCATCCTCTTCAGAGATGATCTGTTTCAACCCGCTCCGAACAATCGGATGGTCATCGGCAATCAATATCTTAATCATTATAGATAATAAAGTTTCGAGTTTCGAATTACGGGTTTCGAGTTAAGGGTTTCAGGTTTTGGATTCATTTGTACTTAGTACCTTTAAAATTTGATTTGCGTAGATAATTCATTAGTCCCCCTATCATGCGGCTAATTTCTTTAGTTCTAATAGACAAATCATCAAATATTTCTTTGTTGATGTAATCTTGGTCAAAGGCAACATATAGTTGAGTTCTTACTTCACCGGCTGAGCCTTTTGCCAAACCTCTAAATCTTCGAAACTTTTAAATGTTGCCATTTAAACCTCCTATAGTGTTCGAAGTTTATAATATCTGGTTTCAAGTTTAAATTTAACTTTAAACTCGAAATTCGAAATCTTAAACTCATTGTTATTTTTTATCTTTGTAATCGATTGGTATTCTCACCATCACCCTTGTCCCTTTTCCTTTTTTGCCTGTTATGTTGACTTCGCCGCCGAAAAGCTGAGCGCGTTCTTTCATTCCGAGAAGTCCGAGGGATTTGGAGCTGAAGACCTGTTTTTCCGGGATGCCTTTCCCGTTGTCTTTTACTTCGAGTATTATTTTATCATCCTTTTTATTGAGATTTATCATTACCTGTGTTGCCTCAGCATGACGGACTACGTTTGTAAGGGTTTCCTGAAGGATGCGGAATAAAGCAGTATTGTAATCCTCGCATAATTCTATCTGTTCCAGTGAAGTGATGAATTTACATTCAATCCCTGTCCGGCTCTGGAAATCCTGTGCCTGCCATTCAATCGCTGCCACAAGACCGAGGTCATCAAGCACTCCGGGCCGCAGTTCTGCTGCAATCCTCCGTATTGTCTTGATTGTACTCTCAACAAGACTGGTCATTGACCTTGTCTTTCCCAAAAGGTTATTCAGTGTTTTATCCCCTGATCTTGA
>VGWY01000026.1 GCA_016873575.1 Nitrospira sp.
TAGAAGAAAGGTAGAAAGTAAAATTCCTATGGCTGTTTATTCTCTTTAGGAGAAGAGCTGCTAATTTTTCTCTGCCTTATAAAGTAAAGGTTATCAATGTATAAAATGGCATTCATAAAGCGTAGCAACGCCGCCTATCTCTGGGTCAACGGCTACGCCCAAACCCCCGACTCTGTCGGGGCTTCGCCGACCCGCCCCGTTATATGATAATGGGGTGCGTGAGAAAAGCAAAGAATAAGCAGATTATAAATGTTTGATCGAATTCTAAAAATAATGCGGGAAAAGATCCGCAATCGTGAATACATTATGTCGATTCATGGGGATGAGGAGATGAATGAAGATTCCCTGTCGATTTATGATGTAGAACGCTGTATTCTGACTGGAAAGATTTTTGAACGTCAGAAAGACAAAGACACTGCCGAATGGAAATATCGTATAAATGGACAATCTCTCTCTGGCGGCGAAGTTGAAGTTGTTGCCAAAATTAGCCCAACTGGCAAGTTGGTCATTATTACTGTATATGTGCCATAATATGTCTATGGGAACAGGGAAAGAAGAGATTTGTGATAATTGCGGGAAAGAGGGTGCTCGTATCCGCAGGGTTGCAAGAACCTATGGTAAGGGCAAGGACATATTGGTCATAGAAAATGTCCCTATTGTTACATGTCCACACTGCGGAGAAAGTTATCTTGAGGCAGAAACACTTCATGAAATTGAGCGCATTAAGTTGCACAAAAAGAGTTTTGCGGTTAATCGCTCAGTTCCAGTAGTTAGTTTTGCTTAAGAAAGAAAATCACGCATCCCACTCCACTTTCTCAGGAATTAGAAGACAAGTCATAACGCTCCCTCAAAGAGGGAGCGTTATGACTTTAAGTGGAGAAAATCTTAAAGGGGACACCCATTAAAAGCTTTTATATCAGCACGAGGTTATCCCTGTGGATTATCTCGTCAGAATATTTGTAGCCGAGTATCTTTTCAATCTCGGCTGATTTCTTGCCCATAATTTTTTCAATTTCTGAAAACGAGTAGTTGGTCAGGCCTTTTGCAATACGGGTCCCTTTCCCATCAAGGCAGTAGACCGCATCACCTGTTATAAAATTACCTTTCACAGAAATAATGCCTGACGGAAGAAGGCTTTTCCCTCTCTGGATGATAGCCTGTACAGCACCGTCATCAATGGTAATACTTCCCTTCGCACGAGTACTATAAGCAATCCATCCTTTTCGTAAAGGTAGCTTCCCTCCTTTGGTCTTGAATATGGTACCAGAATGTTTGCCACTCAGGAGGGCAGGCAGTAGACCTTCCTTTCTGCCACTTATGATATGTACTGTAATTCCATGTTTCAGTGCCCTTTTTGCAGCAAGGAGTTTTGAATACATCCCACCTGTACCAACAACACTCCCTGTACCTTTTGCCCTTGCCTCGATCTCAGGCGTTATCTCCTCAACAGATTCTATCATCCTTGCATAAGAAGAGTGCCCCGGATCTTCCGTATAAAGCCCATCAACATCAGAGAGGATAATGAGTCGTTCTGCCTCAATAAGACATGCCACAAGGGAGGCGAGATGATCATTGTCACCAAACTTTATTTCATCTGTGGCAACGGTATCGTTTTCATTGATAACAGGGATAACACCATACGAGAGAAGCGTTGTCAGTGTATTTTTTGAATTTATGTATCTATTCCTGTCAGAAAAATCCTCTCTTGTAAGGAGCACCTGTGCAACCTTTTTCCCGTGTTCACCAAAACTTTTTTCGTAAGCCCACATTAAACTACTCTGACCGACTGCAGCAACAGCCTGTTTGAGTTTTATATCCCTTGGTTTTTCCCTTAATCCGAGCTTTTTCATACCAGCAGCAATTGCGCCTGAAGAAACCACAACTACCTCATACCCCAGGGTTGAGACTTCTATAATATCTCTGGCAATTGAAGAAATACGTTTGGTATTGAGCCCCTCTTTGGCATTTGCCAGTATATTACTTCCTATTTTTACTACTACCCTCTTCATGTCTTCTCTCCTCAATCTTACTAAAAAGATATAATAACAGTCCTTTGATCCCTTGTCCTGTAACTGCTGATATGGCATAAAAATCAATCTGTTTAGTTTTGCAATATTGTTGAAGACTGTCAAGTCTCTTTTTATCAGCTATATCCATCTTTGTAGCAGCTACAGCCTGATGTTTTTCCATAAGGAGAGGGCTATAAAATGCAAGTTCCCTGTTGATCTTCTCAAAATTTTCTACTGGTTCTCCCTTTGCAAGGCATGATATGTCAATTAAATGCAGGAGTATTGAAGTTCGCTCAACATGTCTGAGAAACTGGAATCCAAGCCCTGTACCTTTATGAGCACCCTCTATTAAACCAGGAATGTCTGCGACGACAAAGCTTTTAAAATTACTCATTTTTACTACTCCCAGATTAGGCACGAGAGTAGTAAAAGGATAGTCAGCTATTTTTGGTTTTGCAGAGGATATAACGGATATCAGTGTTGATTTTCCCGCATTTGGAAGCCCTATTAAGCCTACATCTGCAAGTAGTTTTAATTCGAGTACAAGCCATTTCTCTTCACCCTCTTCACCTATCTGAGCAAATCTCGGGATACGCCTGACAGGGGTAGCAAAGTGTGTGTTCCCTAAACCACCTCTTCCACCTTGTGCTATGATGGTGGAACTCCCTTCGGAATAAAGATCTGATATTGTTTCTCCTGTATCTGCATTTTTAATAACAGTGCCGATGGGAACAGGTATGATAAGGTCTTCGCCGTTTTTGCCGTGCATATTCTTTCCTTTGCCATGCTCTCCACGTTCTGCTCTGTATTCGTGATGATATCTCTGGTCAAGCAAGGTGTTCATTTCTTTTGTCGCCCTGATAATGACGTGACCGCCTCTCCCACCATCACCACCATTAGGCCCCCCTCTTGGAACATATTTTTCCCTTCTGAAGCTCACACAGCCCCTTCCACCATTACCGGCCTTTACATATATCTTCACATAGTCAACAAATTGCATGATAAATCCTTTATTAACCCATCAGTTGCATAAATTCATAGTGAAGCTCCCCGACTAAAAGTCGGAGATGGAAGCCAGCATTCATGTAAAATGTGTTGTAAATGCTTAATGTTATTTGGTTTATGGCAAATTTTCAAGGCACAATGAAATATCATCAAAAGTGTATTCCTATTCCTGTCATACCGGCTTGTCCGGTATCTTTTTTCATCAAAGAAGGATTCCCGACAAGCGGGAATGACATCTGAGGGAATGAGGTATATTTTTGCAACATCTGGGTTAGGATATGCCTCCAAAATACAGTAAAGTCAATATATTGGACAGGGTAGGCTGGGGAAGAATTTTTATACGACACCTTACAGTAAAACCTGTTGAGGCGTAAACGGATAAATCTTTGATTTATAAAGCACTTACGATTGCCACATTAATAATCTTGTCGATTATAAAAATTCTGAGACAGCCTTCCCTGTCTTAATTATTATCGAGACAAACAAATACTGGTAATACGATAATAACAAAAAAGGCAGGCCAAAGGCCTGCCTTTTCATATAAATTGCAAATTTGCTTCTTACTGTGCTACCGGATTAATACTGATCTGTAACCTTGTCCTGTCTTTTCTTTCAAAGCTCACTACCCCATCGATCTTGGCGAAAAGGGTATCGTCTGAACCTTTGCCAACATTTGACCCTGGATGGAACTTTGTTCCTCTCTGCCTAACCAGTATATTCCCTGCACGGACAAACTCTCCACCAAAACGTTTAACCCCTAAGCGTTTCGCCTCGCTATCGCGACCATTTCGTGAACTGCCGACTCCTTTTTTATGCGCCATATTACTCCTCCAGAACGATCTCTTGAATCTTGAGAGATGTATAGGGTTGTCTGTGTCCCCTGAGCTTTCTAAAACCCTTTCTCGGTCTCTGTTTATACACCATTATCTTGCGTGCTTTCCCTTGACCTTCCACCGATGCTATGACCTTTGCCCCATGCACATAAGGTGAACCGTATATATGGTGGTCTTCCTTTACAATGGTCAGAACCTTATCAAGAGTGATTTGTGCACCTTTCTCCTGGGAAATCCTCTCTACCTGTATGGTATTGCCTGGAGCAACCCTGTACTGTTTCCCTCCGGTTTCAATGATTGCGTAATTCATCTCCCCTCCAAAATATAATATATTATTATAACTCAGCTAAAAATGGAAAAACAAGTTATTCTTCGAGGGTATCGATAAATTCTTTCAATAGGACCTTATCATTATCTGACATATCAACAAACTCTATCCCGATGTCATACTTTGTATCTTCATTTGAGGTATTCTTATCACAATATGCGATCCTCCCTACAATGTTCAGCACATCTTTATTAAGGAAAAGTTCCATGTGATGACGGGCGTTCAATTCGAGTGGATGTTCTATCGCAACGAGCATCCCTGAGAGACTTATCTTTTTGACATCATATCGATACGGAAAGTCAATCTTAATATTTTTATTTTTTGATTCAGCAATCTTAACTCGTATCCCTGATAATCTTTTTTCCGTTGATTTGACTTTACTATCCTCTATAAACTTGAGGAGTATCTTTGTTTTTTCATCCAAGAGTTCAGTAAATTTTAAGCCAGCCTTATAGAGAGGGATGACTTCTCCGGAATCTTTTTTCTTTGATTGGCTGAGAACTGACCAGACAACAAGCCCTTTTAAGTTGAGAAGAGTGCCTTTATATCTAATTTTAAAAGGATACTCCCTATTTAACTCGAGCCTCTTCGTCGTTTCAATAGCAGCTCCATCAATGCTTAAATTAACTACATTGACTTCTGTAGAATAGAGTAAATTTCCAAAAATTCCGTCCACAATATGTCTTTTGTGTCTTCTCTTATTTTCCCCGTTATCACCCATAATTATTTTTTTACACTACCTCCTTATGATTACCTCAATACAATACCTGCGTAACCAACGACGTGGTCATAATCTCCGCTTATCTCTGCAGATGTAGAATATTTTATAAGCCGCGCAGATTGTGCACCGAGTGCTTTAGCTGCAAAAAGCATTATTGTGGCAGGAAGATAGCCACACATAGAAATTCTCTCTCTCCTTACTGTTTCATACAAGCCTTCAGGATTAAGAGAGAGTATCTTGTCTATTGCCTTTTTATCCTTCTGCTGTGCAACATTCTCCGGTACGTAATGACTCATATCGGAACTTGCTACCACAACAACAGGATAGCCTGTTTCCCTAATTGCCGTTGCAATACCTTCACCAAGCAGTCTACATTCATCGATAGATGCTGAAAGAATAGCTATAGGTACAATTTTAGATTCTTTTGAAAAATAAGCGATAAAAGGAAGCTGTACCTCGATCGAATGTTCAAATATATGTGCCTGGACATCTTTTATCACAATATTGACAGAGAGTGCAATTCTGCGTGAAACCTTTTCATCGATCTTGAAAACCCCTGTAGGGATTTCCCATTCACCTGATTCCATCATGGATATCTGGGCTCCAAGCCCTGTATGATTTGGGCCGATCAGTACAAATGTTTCCGGAAAATCTATTGATGAATACACAGCTCCTGCAACAGGGCCTGAATATACTAAGCCAGCGTGTGGAGAGAGAACACCGATTACCTTTTCCTTTTTTGCGTCTCTGTCAATGTATTGCTCAACCTGTTGGTTCAGTTTTGATGGAGAACCATGATAAAATTGCCCTGCAACTGCTGGAGCTCTTCTCAAAATGCCTCCTCATCAGATACAGGCGAAATATATTCTCTGTCAGTTCTGTTCACAAACCGTGTGCAGCTCGAAATAAATGAGAGATGAATAGTAACGCCGGCAGGTCCGTTTCTCTGCTTCGCTATCTCTACCTCTGCTTTCCCTTTATTGGACGGATTATCCTTATTATAAATTTCATCTCTGTAGAGAAACAGGATAACATCAGCATCCTGTTCGATCGCCCCTGATTCTCTCAGATCAGCCAGCATGGGTTTCGGGGGTCTCCTTTGTTCAACACTCCTGTTCAACTGGCTCACAGCGATAACGGGGATACTTAATTCCTTTGCAAGGGCCTTCAATGATCGGGATATATCTGATATTTCCTGCTCCCGCCGTTCAAAACTTCCCCTGCTCCTCATTAGCTGGAGGTAGTCGACGATTACAAGGCTAAGTCCACGATCCATTTTTAATCGCCTGGCCTTTGCTCTTAATTCGAGTACATTTATGTCTGATGAATCATCTATAAAAATCGGTGCATCGATGAGTTTACCTGCAACACTTGTTAATTTATGCCAATCCTCTCTTTTGATAAATCCTTTTCTAATGCTATTTGAATTCACCATTGCTTCAGAACAAAGCATCCTGATAGCGAGTTGTTCCTTTGCCATCTCAAGACTGAATATAGCAACAGGCTCTTTCAATTCAAGCCCGACATGTTGTGCAATATTCAAGGTGAAAGCCGTTTTCCCCATTGATGGCCTTCCGCCAATAACGATCAGATCACCTTTCTGAAAACCGGTTGTAAATTCATCAAGGTCTCTGAAGCCTGAGGGTACACCTGTTATGGTCTCTTTCTTATTATAGAGCTGTTCAATCATCACAAAACTGTCTTTGATGACGCTTTCAAGGGTTACAAATGATGATCTGATCCTTTTCTCCGAGAGGTTAAAGATTGTTTTTTCCGCATAGTCCAGGAGATCTTCGGTATCAAGATTATCTTCATATGCCTTACTGGCAATATCAGTAGCTGAGCGTAAAAGACCTCTGAGAAGGGATTTTTCACGAATAATCTTTGAATGGTATTTTATATTTGCCGCAGTTGGAACCATATTCACTATGTATGTGAGATAGGAGATACCTCCTACTTCGTCAATCTCGTCTTTCTTCTTGAGATAATCTGTAAGGGTTATGAGATCTATTGGCTCATTCTTATTGAACAGTTCAAGCATTGCGTGGAATATCTTTCTGTGAGATTGTTTATAAAAGTCATCAGGAACAAGAAGCTCCAACGCCCTGAGCAATGCATCATTATCAATAAGGATAGCACCTAAGACAGACTGTTCTGCCTCAATGTTTTGAGGTGGCAACCGATCTATTTGTAAATCAATCTCTTTCACCTGAAAATACCTTTCAAATCCCCCCTTAACCCCCCTTTTCTAAAGGGGGGTTAAGGGGGATTATTTTCATTGCCCTTTGTGTCTCTTTAAGACATGAATGTTTCATTCCTCAATGACTTGTATTGTAAGTTGTGTTGATATTTCAGGATGGATTTTTACATTGACCGAGTAGGAACCCAGCCTTTTAATCGGTTCCTCAAGAGATATTTTCTTCTTATCTACCTCGATCCCTTCATTCTTCAGTGCCTCGGCAATATCCTTTGTGGTTATGGACCCGAAAAGCTTCCCCTCATCACCAGCCTTTGCCTTCATCGTGAGGGAGATGGTTGTGATTTTTTCAGCAATATCCTGAGCTACATTTTTCAGCTTTTTTGCCTTTTCCTGTATGATCCTTTTTTCATGCTCTAAGGATTTTATGTTTTTCATATTCGCTTCGAGGGCAAGCCCCTTTGGTACAAGATAATTTCTTGCATGTCCATCAGCCACGTTGACAATGTCCCCCATTTTGCCGATGTTCTTCACGTCTTCTTTCAGTATAACTTTCATACGTGAGTCTCCTTTTGATGGAAGTTTTCTTAATATTATAATACAACTTTCGCAGATACTTTTTAATCGTCATTCCGTGCTTGACGGAGCCTGCTCCGTACTTGTTACGGGGGAATCCAGTCATTTATTTGCCTCTGGATTCCTGCTTTTGCGGAAATGACAATACCATACTATCATTGGTTCCGCGAAAGTTATATTATAACACACTTTCCTATCTAAGAAACCCTGTTATAAACCTTACATGAATGCTGGCTTTCATCTCCGACTTTTAGTCGGGGAGCTTCATAAAATCTTGAAAGGCATAGGTATAAATGTAAGGACAAATATTATCAACGCAAGCCATCCAAGGAATCTTCTTTTCGAGTCTAAAGGCACTTCCCAGTAAAGAACAGGAGGATGCCTCAACCCGAGTATCAATAGGAGAATACCCCATATAGCCCAACCTTCCCATAAAAATAGCCCAGAGAAAATCATAATGATTGTAAGGATTTTTGACAAAAAAACATACCTTTCACCGAAGATGGCATAGGCGATATGTCCACCATCAAGCTGTCCTATTGGTATGAGGTTCAGGGATGTTACAAAAAGCCCGATCCATCCTGCAAAGGCAACCGGATGGAGGAGTATGTCCTGAGAATTAGGTTGGTAGTCAAGGATGAGGTTCGATAGCATCGTAAACAGCAGAGAATCTCCAAGACCAAGTGCCCCTTCTGTCTCTTTGAGCGCAACAACTTTAGAAAAGGATAGACCGATAATTGATACAATGACAGATATAATAAAACCAGCTATAGGTCCTGATGCACCAATATCCACAAGGGCTTTTCTCGTCGCAATAGGAGATTTCATCTTGATAAATGCTCCGAATGTGCCAACAATAGTCGGGGCAGGGATAAAATACGGAAGGGTAGCCTTTACATTGTGTTTCCTTGATGCAAAGTAGTGAGATAATTCATGACTCAGGAGTATCGCCATAAGGGTTAATGCGAATGGTAAACCTTTATAAATCTTTTCAGGTTCTTTAAAAATATTTACACCTGATTGTAATGCCCCTGCAAGGAGGGTGGAAGATAGCGTAAGAATGAAAAGGAGAAGATGTAGAAAGGGGAAACGCTTCATTTTACGTATTATAATGGAATACCGAGTAAAAATCCCCTCTTTACTTGTGTTCCCATTTCTGATAGCTTTAATAGAGTGAAAATCGTATATAAGGAAGGGAAGAAGTGAAGACAGGGTATATTTTCATATTCCTGATACTGTTCACAAGCGCCTGTTTGACTACAGGGACAGGAATGAATATTCAAAAGGCAAAGGCACATTATCAATTAGGCCTGTCATATCTCAATGACAACAATATCCAGCCAGCATTTGTTGAGTTTCAGAAGGCAATGGAGCTTGACCCTGAAAACAAGGAAGTCCTGAATGCGCTTGGGATGATATCTCTTTTGAAGCTTGAAAACTATCCTGAGGCTGTACAGTATTTCAAAAGAGCATTGAGTGTGGACAAACAATTCTCAGAAGCATCAAACCACCTTGGTATCGCATATGAGAGGATGGGGAGATTTAATGATGCGATTGAATCATATAAAACTGCACTCTCTAACCCCCTTTACAGGAGTGCAGAAAAGGCATTCAATAATCTGGGAAGGGCATTTTACAGAATCAAGAGATATCAGGAAGCAATAGATGCTTATAAAGAGTCTATTAAACGATTTCCAGATTTCCATTTGCCATATTATGGGCTTGCCTTATGCTATAATGCTATTGGCCAATATGGTGATGCTGCTACTGCTATTACCCGTGCAATAGAACTTGATCCGCTTTATAAGGGGGACAGAGAAAAGGCATGGGAGGATTTCAAAAATAAGAAGATTGTTGTCAAAGGGGAAGAAGAAAAAGATATCATTGACTTTATCGAGATTTTAAACTACTAATAAAAATTCGGGGCGTAGCGCAGCCTGGTGTAGCGCACCTGCCTTGGGAGCAGGGGGTCGGAGGTTCAAATCCTCTCGCCCCGACTTTAAATTTTATTTAATAATCAATAGTTTTATACCTCTAAAAGGGGTTAAAAAGTAGGGCACAAGCAGGGCACAAAACATTTTTTTAAATATCATACCTTAAACCATACAAACTATTCCCCCATAGAGCAAGCCAAAAACCCCTAAGAACCTTTGTGAAACCCGACAAAGAGCAAATCCCCAAATCCCCCCAAAACTGTGTCAAAATAAAACCGAACACATAAGGAGAATTCATGTC
Organism: Nitrospira sp.; assembly: GCA_016873575.1. Lineage (GTDB taxonomy): Bacteria > Nitrospirota > Thermodesulfovibrionia > Thermodesulfovibrionales > SM23-35 > VGWY01. The sequence goes on from VGWY01000026.1 coordinate 9,905, forward strand.
CTTTCGAGGTTGGGAAAAAGTCACTATAGAAACCCCCAATGGCACGATTGAGGGTATCGCTCCTGTAATTATCTCAGCAAGCAGGGCAACTGACATCACTGCCTTCTATGCCGACTGGTTTATGCATAGGCTAAGGACAGGGTATGTAAAGTGGGTTAATCGGTTTAATGGACAGTCGAGATATGTCTCATTTGAGAAGACAAGAGCAATAGTATTTTGGACAAAGAATGCAGAACCTATGATGAAGTACCTGCCCGAGCTCGATACAAGAGAAATCAATTACTACTTCACCTATACCCTGAATGATTATGAGCAAGAAAAATTAGAACCTAAAGTTTCTCCGTTACAGCAGAGGATAGATACATTCAAGAAGCTGTCCAATACTATCGGAAAGGGAAAAGTAGTATGGAGATTTGACCCCTTGATTCTGACCAATACCATAACAGTTGATGTCCTGCTTGATAAGATTTATGGAATAGGGAAGCAGATACACACATATACAGAGAAACTTGTAATCAGTTTCTTTGATATTAATTTGTATAAAAAAGTCCGTCAGAATTTAATGTCAGCAGGGTTTAGAGATTGCAAAGAATTTACCATAGAAGATATGACAGGGATAGCCAAAGGGTTGCAGGAAATAAACAAGGAGTGGCATATCGAAATAGCAACCTGTGCAGAGGCAACGGATTTATCTGCATACGGGATTAATCACAACAAGTGTATTGATGACGAACTCATGATTCGGCAATTTAGTCACGATAAGGAATTGATGGATTTCTTGGGATATGTACCTCCACAGGAAGGATTACTACCTTTTATCGAATCCAACGGGAAAAGAACAAAGATTCTAAAAGATTTAGGGCAAAGGAAAGACTGTGGTTGTATACCGAGCAAGGATATAGGGCAATATGATACCTGTGTGCATGGGTGCCTCTATTGTTATGCAAATACATCCCCTAAAGTTGCTCAGATGAATTATCAGAAGCATAGAAGCAAAAGGGAATATTGTGTGAAGCAATCTTGTGTGATTGAAGTTATCTTATAAGAATTGGACAATGGAAGGAGTGCAAAGATGAGTTTAGAAATGGTTAAAAGTTTTGTGAAAGAAGTCGGATGGGGATTTCTTGCTACAAGTGACGGCAATAAGGTAGGGGTTCGACCTGTGGGAAGCTGTGTATGGATGGACAATGAACTATGGTGTGCAACTACAGACGGTACAGAAAAAATCGTGCAACTCAGGGAAGTCCCTTATGCAGAATACTGTTTCTGTGACAGAGAAGGAAAACATGTAAGGATTGCTGGCACCTGCACAATTAGCACCAATAATGATGATAAGTTGAAACTGTATGAAGCCGTTCCAATTCTTAAAAAATATATTAAAGACCCATCTGAACCTAAATATGTTGTTATTCGAATGAAGCCAGAACGCATTCGATTAATGGCTCAAGCTGGTAAGGGATATGAATATATTGAAATGCCAAAATAACTATGAGACTAATCCATTGCACCCGAAAAATTCTAAAAGAACTTGATGTCCCACTTGTCGAACCTGACAAGATTCCCTTACCTACTGAAGGACTTGGGAATTGGTACGCTAACCTGCTGAGGATAGATAGGAGAAAGTGCCTTCTTTTCACCAACGAGAAATCCCTGTATACATTCCTTATCCCAAAAGTCCTAAAGGCTAACTTAATAAATATAGAGGAGGAGTTCCTAATCCACCTCAGTTACAATTTGCAGCATGAGGGCTTCGGGCTTGAAGTGATAAATAGGATAATGCAGGAATATCAGGAGATAGGGCGATTGCTACTACGCCAGTTCTCTACTCTACCTTTTGAATAATACGGATTATAAGGAAATGGGACTGATGTATTGATTGGTTGGAGCATATATAGTATGATTAATTCATACCATATACAGGAGGTGTTCAGATGGCAACAGCGGTTAAAAAAACAATTTCCCTTCCTCCGGACCTGGCTGAGGAAATAGAAATGATAGCGGAGGAGGAAGGCAAGACCCTTAGTGCAGTAATTCAGGATGCCTTGAGGAGCACAAGAAGGGAAAGACTTAAGAAAGAATTCTATCAGATTCAGGGGTACTGGAGTAGCAAGGCAAAAGAAAAGGGCATTCTCACTGAAAAAGACCTCGAGAAATATCTGAAAAAGTGAAACTTGTATTTGATACGAATATTTTCATATCCGCATTTGTAATTCCATATAGTAAAGCTGAGAAGGCGATCCTGAGAATACTTGAAGGAGATGACTCGCTGATCATTTCGAAAGAGATCATTAACGAAGTCTTATCCGTACTCTCCGCAAAGTTTCATCGTGACAGGGAAGCCCTCAGCCACATAGCCCTTTATCTCTCAGACCTTTCCCGAATTGTGAAACCAGTCAAGAGGATTCATATTCTTGACGATGATCCTGATAACAGAGTGCTTGAATGCGCGTTACACGGCAAGGCTGACGCGATAGTCACAGGAGATAAAGAAATGCTGAAATTGAAAGAATTTGAAGGCATAAGGATTATAAGTTTAAAAGAGTATCTGGAAGGTTAAAAGGGATTATGACAGATGCACCTGAAATCCTTGTTAATGAAGTATACCTGAAGGGTAGAGTTGAAAAGTAAAGGCTGGTTCTTCACCAGCCTTTACTTTCTAACCATATATTCCCCCCTCCGCTTCGCTCCGGGGGGAATGCGGCAGTTGAGCAGCGAACTCCTGAACCTCCCCTCCGCTGCGCTGCGGGGAGAACCAGGAGTTCGAGACAGATGCCCTTCGGGCACTGCTCAACTGCCGCATTACTCTATGGTTATTGCCTGAACAGGGCAGGTGTCGGCAGCTTCCTGACAATCGCAGGTGTTACACTTGTCGACTCCTATAACATGCGCCTTACCATCATCTTGGACTTTAAAGACCTCGGGACATAGTTCTTCACATGTGGCACATCCTTCACATAAATCCTCATTCACTACTGGCTTTGGCATAACTTTACCTCCTTAATGTTAAATTTTTGAGAGAACCTCCCTTTCATAACCTTATTGCAGGCAGAAGGAGGTCAGATTAATATAATTTTCTTACTTTATCTCATATCATGTGAGAGTTGCAAGTTTAAAGAGTCCAGCCGAAGAATAGAGATAGACAATCTAACACCCTGATATGTTTGTCATTGCGAACACCCGAAGGGTGTGTGGCAATCTCTTTGCAAAAAGGCGAGATTGCTTCGTTTCAGTCGCAATGACATTTTCTATCTCTTTTTTTGGGGAGTCCAGCAATCTTGCTTGCAACAAAAGGAACTTTGAATTAACCTCACATGAATGCTGGTTTTCCTTGCATGGAAGCCCCGATGTAACATTGTAGATTTTTGTTGACTTGAATTGGTTATTCAGCTATACTGAACATAGGTTCACATGAACAAACGTTCAGGTATCGAGTCAAAGAAGAGAATCATTAATGCTGCTTTGGATGTATTCTCCATGCAAGGCTATGCTAAAGCAAACATGAGGGAAATTGCAAAAATTGCAGGTATAAGCATAGGCGGCATTTATCTCTATTTCAAAAATAAAGAGGAACTCTATAAAAGCCTTATCAATGACAGAAGGCGTGACCTGTTCAATAATGTTGCGGCAACCTCAGGGAAATCAATATCAGCTACAGAGTCTTTATCTAACTTTTTAACCACATATCTTGAATATGCCTTAAAACATAAGGAATTTATCCTCCTCCATATCAGGGAACACGGTTTTTCATTCGATATAGATAAGAAGAGAGAATTTTTCAGACAACAGATAAAACCCCTTGAGAAAATTATTATCAAAGGGATTCATTCAGGTGAATTCAGGAAATGCAATGCAAAGGACATAGCAAAGATTATTATGGCATCGCTCAGGGGTGTTATCCTGTCAATGGCATTGGATGATGATGTTGTTATTACACCAAAGATACTGACCGAGTTTATTTTGATTGGTCTATTAAAAAACGGTGGAGAGGGAAAGAAGTGAAGCTCCCAGACTAAAAGTAGGGGCTTCCATGCAAGGAAAATATTTTATTCATATGAGAGTCTGTTGCACAAATGGCAAGATCAGGCATTCTGTCATGCTGACCCCTGAAAGTGTCATTCTGAACTTGGTTCAGAATCTCTTCAGGGCATGCTTATTTCAGCATCTAATAAAATCAACATGTCATGAGACCCTGAAACGAGTTCAGGGTGACAAAAAACATATTTGTGCAAGAGCCTCATGTAATAAGGGATAGGATAATATAACACCCTCCCCAACCCCTCCCATCCCCGGCCTTGCTCCGCAAAGCGGGGCAGGCAAGGGAGGGGAAATTATGAAACAGTTCCCTCTCCCCTGGTGGGAGAGGGATAGGGTGAGGGGGGTCGGAGAAACAATCAGGAGAAAAAGATGGTGATTAAGATGTATTCCGGATTTGTAAAAACTGTAGAGGTATTTGTCTGTTCCATTTTATTGATTTTATTGATAACCATCCTCTCTGCATGTTCTAAAGGAAAATCACAGCCCCCTCCAAAGCAGGCTGTACCGGTAACGGCTGCTACCGTGGTTCAAAAAACCGTCCCTGTTCAGATCAGTGCCATTGGTAATGTCGAAGCTTATTCCACAGTATCGGTTAAATCCCAGATGGGAGGTGTACTAACCCGAGTACATTTCAAGGAGGGACAGGATGTATATATTGGAGATATCCTTTTCACAATAGATCCCCGTCCCTATGAAGCAGCTCTTAAACAGGCGGAAGCAAATCTTGCAAAAGATACTGCACAGCTTGAAAATGCACGTGTGGAAGCCCGCCGTTATGGAGAGCTTGTCAGGAAAGGTTATGTTGCACAGGAGCAATACGACCAGATAAAAACCAATGCTGCTGCCCTGGAAGCAACGGTAACCGCTGATAGGGCACTGGTTGAAAACGCTCGCTTACAGTTGAAGTATTGCTATATATACTCTCCTATAAATGGCAGGACTGGAAATCTCATAGCCAATGAGGGCAATCTGATCAAGGCGAATGGCGACAATCCGATGGTAGTCATCAACCAGATTCAGCCTGTCTATGTGAGCTTTTCTGTGCCTGAGCAGTACTTGGCAGAGATCAAAGAATACATGTCATCCGGGAAGGTAAAGGTTGAGGCTATCATCGCAAAGGATGAAGACCGTCCTGTTGAAGGGGTATTAACTTTCGTAGATAATGCGGTAGATACAAGTACCGGTACTATAAAACTGAAAGCAACATTTGGCAATAAAGACAAATGCCTCTGGCCTGGACAATTTGTTAATGTGGTTATGATACTAACCACACAGCCAAATGCAGTTATTGTTCCTTTGCATGCGATACAGACCGGTCAGAAAGGACAGTATGTCTTTCTCATTAAGAACGACCTTACTGTTGAATCCCGGTCTGTTGTCATTACCAGAACAATAAATAACGAAGCTATTGTTGAAAAAGGACTCCAATCAGGTGATAAGGTAGTGACAGATGGACAACTACGTCTTGTTCCAGGAGCTAAAGTTGAAGTAAAAGGCTGGACAGAAGGCCTTAAGTAATGAACATAGCAGAAATTTTCATACGCAGGCCGGTCATGACGACCCTCGTCATGATGGCAATCCTGCTCTTCGGCATAATTGGATACAAGCTATTACCAGTAAGTGACCTGCCGAATGTGGATTTTCCTACAATTCTTGTAAGCGCCAACCTCCCCGGTGCCAGCCCTGAAACTATGGCCTCAGCTGTGGCTACTACTCTTGAACGGCAATTTTCTACTATTGCCGGTCTTGATTCCATGACTTCAACCAATGCTCAGGGGAATACTCAGATTACTCTACAGTTTAATTTGAGCCGGGATATCGATGCAGCAGCTCAGGATGTCCAGGCGATGATTGCCAAGGCTGCCCGCCAGTTGCCGCAGGATATGCCGAGCCCGCCGTCATACCAGAAGGTTAACCCGGCTGATCAGCCGATTCTTTATCTTGCGCTTAGTTCTCCGACTCTTCCCCTCTCAACGGTAAATGAATATGCGGATACATTTATTGCCCAGCGCATTTCGATGGTGAGCGGAGTGGCTCAGGTTCAGATCTTTGGTTCTCAGAAGTATGCTGTGCGCGCACAGGTTGATCCGAAAGCACTGGCATCCCGGGGCATAGGGATAGATGAGGTGGCTGACGCCGTGGAACGCGGGAATGTCAACCTGCCGACAGGCACATTATGGGGAACTGACAAGGCATTTACAATAAAGGCAACGGGACAGCTTTATAATGCTGCTGCTTACCGTCCTTTGATTGTAGCCTATCGCAACGGCTCTCCCGTGCACCTCGAGGAACTTGGCAGGGTTATAGACAGTGTTGAAAACGATAAAGTGGCAAGCTGGTATAACGATACCAGAGCAATTGTTCTTGCCATACAACGTCAACCCGGTACGAATACTGTAGAAGTTGTAGATTCTATAAAAAGCCTCCTGCCGACCTTCCGTGCTCAGATGCCGGCTTCAATAGATCTTAACATCCTCTATGACCGTTCTGTATCAATCCGTAACTCGGTTAATGATGTAAAATTCACACTTATGCTGGCAATCTTTTTGGTTGTTATGGTCATTTTCCTTTTCTTGCGGAACATCTCTGCAACGATCATTCCGAGTCTTGCACTCCCTACATCAATTATCTTCACCTTTGCGGTGATGTATCTTTTAGGATATAGCCTCGATAACATATCTTTGATGGCCTTGATCCTCGCTGTCGGATTTGTGGTAGACGATGCCATAGTCATGCTGGAAAACATCGTCCGTCATATGGAAAGAGGGGAGGGCGTTCTTGAGGCTGCACTTAACGGATCGAAAGAAATCGGCTTCACCATTTTATCCATGACTCTTTCTCTCGTGGCGGTTTTTATACCGGTACTGTTTATGGGTGGAATCCTCGGACGTTTGCTCCATGAATTTGCGGTGACGATCGGGACTGCCATACTGGTCTCAGGGTTTGTCTCGCTGAGCCTCACACCGATGCTCTGCAGCAGGTTCCTGCGTCCGCCTGCTACAGAGAAACACGGACGTTTATACATGATATCAGAACGTTTCTTTGAAGGGATGCTCCATATTTATGAACGGAGTCTAACGTTTGTTTTAAAACACAAGCGGCCTACAATGATAATCACTGGACTTACTCTTATTGCAACAGTCTATTTGTTAAGTGCAATCCCGAAGGGTTTTCTGCCGAGTGAAGATACCGGCCGGATATCTGCCTTTACCGAGGCTCAACAGGGTATTTCTTTTGATTCGATGGTAAAGCATCAACAGGCATTGGCATCTATTGTCCGTGAAGACCCTAATGTGGATTCCTTCATGTCAAGTGTCGGTGCAGGAGGAGCAAATGTGGCAAGTAACTCAATGATAGGTAAGCCACTGGTTTTACCAGTGAGACTATAAAGGTTTGACCTTGCAGTATTAAGTAAAATATTCCTCCTGGTGGCTTGACGGTAAAAAAACACCAGGAGGAATAAATGAGTG
>VGWY01000027.1 GCA_016873575.1 Nitrospira sp.
GGAGATATTCTCTTTCAGCAGCAGATCTTAAATCTTTATATCTTCCATAGCCGATTAGCTCTCTAATCTCTTGGCTTGAAAGCTTAGAGATTACATCATACACGCTTTCATCTCTCTCACTGAAAGCAATTTTTAAATTTTTCTTTTTTGGAGATGTAGCAGGATAATCCTGGAAATATATAGTCTTAAATCGCTGGCTCATTTAAGAAGAAACTACCATAATATGGTAGTTATGTCAAGATGTTTTTGTAGAATTCAAACCACTAAGGAGGTGATCCAATTGGCAGGAGTTAAAGTTAAGGAACAGGTTATACGAATAATTCAAGAACTTCCCGATGAAGTCTCGATCGATGACATTATGGCAGAGCTTTACTTTAAATTACAGATTGATACCGGTTTAAAGGAACTTGATAATGGCAAAGGAATTGCTCATGAAGAAGTGGAAAAACGGATGTCTAAATGGCTTTCAAGATAAGATGGTCACCTCGTGCTGCCTCAAATATGGTGCAAAACCATTAGAAGATGTTCTTTGAAGTAAAAGGACTTAGAGGGGATTGAGGGGCTTTTCAGTCAGGAAATATCTTTCCGGGATTGAGGATATTCTTTGGGTCAAAAATCTTTTTTATGGACTTCATAATTTCAATCTCAGGTTTTGGTATCTCCATCCCGATATAAGGAGCCTTTGAAAGCCCAACACCATGTTCACCAGAGATTGTCCCTCCGAGTGAAAGCGTCTCCTTGAATACCTGTTCAACAAGCATCAGCCCTTTCTGGTATTCTTCTTTATTTTCTTTATTGACCATGATATTTACGTGGATATTCCCATCTCCTGCATGGCCGAAGTTTACTATCTTTATGCCGCTCTCTTCTGATAGTCTCCTCAGAGACATCAGCATCTCGGGTATCCTATTCCTCGGCACAACGATGTCCTCATTTATTTTGGTAGGACTGATATGGTAAAGGGCAGGTGATACTGCACGCCTCGAAATCCATAATTTTTCTCTTGCATCTTCATCCTCTGCCATGTTGATTTCTGCTCCAAGACGTTTGCATATATCGGCAATCTTTCCTGCCTCCTTGGTAATTGCAGATGGATGACCGTCAAGCTCTATGAGGAGAAGTGCCTCTGCATCCTTCGGAAGCCCTACTGGTCTAAAATTCTCAACAGCCTTTATTGCCTCCCGATCCATGAATTCAAGCGTTCTCGGGATTATCTTTGAGGATATAATCCTTGATACTGCCTGGCCTGATAACTCCAGATTATCAAAAATACAGATTAATGTAACTACCTCTTCAGGGAGAGGAAGAACCTTTAATCTTATCTTGGTAAATACTGACAGCGTACCCTCTGATCCAATAAGGAGCCTCGTCAGGTCATAACCAACAACCCCCTTTTGTGTCCTGACACCTGTGGTTATTATCTGCCCATTCGGAAGTACTGATTCTATCTCCATGACATAGTCTCTCGTAACCCCATATTTTATTGCCCTTGGTCCACCTGCATTTTCCGCAACATTTCCACCTATGGTGCAGAAATTCATACTCGCAGGGTCAGGCGGATAGAAGAAACCCAGCAATGCAAGCTCCTGTTGGAGTTTTCCATTGATGACGCCCGGCTCACACAGGGCATTAAAATTCTCAGGATCAATGTCGATTATCCTATTCATCTTCTCAATGCTCAGGATTATCGCGCCTTTTGAAGGCACTGCACCACCTGTCGTGCCTGTTCCAGCACCACGGGGAACAACAGGAATATTGTGCTCATAGGCATACTTCATAACTTTTACAACATCCTCGGTGTTCTCTGGCCAGACAACTGCTGAAGGAGATGATTCAAAACCCGAGGCATCAAACCCATAGCAGATGAGGTCCTCAGGGTCAGTGGATATTTTTATGTTGGGTAATTTATCTATTATTTGGTTCATCAGAAAATGGCTCTTATCCTTAATGAATCGTCATTGCGAGCGTTAGCGAAGCAATCTCTTTTACGTTGGGATTGCTTCGAGACTACGTCCCTCGCAATGACACAAATACTATGCGTTTGTATTAGTATTAATTAGGGCAATATACTTCGGGTCGTCAATCACTGACTACTCGCCACTCGGTACTTGTTACTGCCCTGATTGTGCCTCAACAAGCTGCAAGGATATTACCTTTGAAATCCCTGCTTCCTCCATGGTTATGCCATAAATATGATCAGCAATGCCCATGGTAGTCCTTTTATGAGTAACAACGATAAACTGGATATCCTTTGATAATTCCTGAACCATCTTCGTAAATCGTTCTGTATTGGATTCATCAAGATCAGCATCTGCTTCATCCAGAATACAGAGTGGCGTTGGTTTAATCAAAAAGCTTGCAAAAAGGAGGGATAATGCGGTGAGTGCCTTTTCTCCGCCTGAAAGGAGATTAATATTCTGCAGTCTTTTCCCGGGTGGCTGAGCTATGATGTCAATACCGGTCTCAAGGATACTATTCTCATCGGTCATGATAAGGTCAGCCCTGCCTCCACCAAAAAGCAGAGAAAACACCTCGGAAAACTTTGTCCTCAGTGATTCAAATGCCTCCCTCAGCTTTCTCCTGGTCGTGGTATTGATCCTGGTTATCGCCTCTTCAAGCTCTGCAATAGATTTATGGAGGTCTTCCTGCTGCTTGGTCAGGAACTCATATCGTGAACGGAGTTCTTCGTACTCTTCGATTGTACCAAGGTTTACAGGTCCAATCTCCTGTATCTTCTTCCTGAGTTCATCAAGCCGTTCTTCGTCTCCAGATGTGAGTGGTTCGGCTTCTATTGTATCAATGTCTGCTCCATAATTTTGCCTTACATGTTCACAAAGGTTTTCTATCATCAGTTTGTGTTCAGCCCTCTGGATATCAAGTTCAGATATCCTCTGTGAAAGGGGATCGATCTGATGCCTGAGGGTCTTCAGGCCCTGCTCTGTCATAAGGATTTCCTGATTTTCTGCCTCAATCATTTCTTTCTTTTCAGATACCTCTCTCTTGAGTTTGTCCGCATCAGATATGAGTGATTTTATTTTTTCTTCATGCGTTTCTAACTCTGTTTCACGCTGTGAGATACGTGATTTTACCGACGCAATCTCATCTGACAGGAATTCCTTTTTCTGGTTAAGCTCCGCAATCTCCCTGCGCGCAGATTCTTTTTCCTTACGGACTGAATCTATCTTTTCTTTCAGAGATGTTATGGAGAGTCTGAGATCTGTTACCTCTGCCCTGTATTCATTCAGCCTTGATCTTCTCTGTGTGATTTCCTGTTGAAGGGACGCGCTCTCTTGCTCTATCTCTTCTCTGTTTGAACCTATTTCTTTGACTTCAGCATCCTTTTCTCTTATGAGCTTTTCTATTGCCCCTTTATCCTTGATTATCTGCTCTACTTCTGTTGTAAGGAATGTAAGCTTCCTTCCTATTCTCTCCTTTTCTTCTCTCTGATTTTCAAGTGTCAGTCTTAACAGAGAAAGCTCTTTCTCAGTGTCTACGATTGAGGTTTCAATGTGTCTGAAATCCGATTCTCTTTTTTCAAGCATCTCCTGCAATGAACTTAATTCGAGATGTATACTGCTCATGGTTGTCTTTTTATTGTCGATTATCTTTTCGAGTTGCCTTATTTCTCTTTTTCTTTTTAATACTCCCTTCAGCTCTCCTCCAATAACTGCACCGGATGGTTCCACGACCTCTCCATCGAGGGTAACAAAAAACAAGGTATTGCCTGAAGCTATGAGATCAAGAGCAGTTTTTAAATCCCTGACAATAAAGATATTATCGAAAAGTCTTTTTGCAACAACTGAGAAATCATCTGGAGTCTGAACAAACTGTGATGCCCTCCCAATCGCACCTTCAGGGACATCAATCTCATGACCACCTAATCCCACCTCGCCCCACTGTAAATCCCCTTCAGCCCCCCTTTGGGAAAGGGTGGTGTGGGGGGATTCCGGGGGATTTACAGGTATAAAGGCAGTCCTTCCAAGCCCTTTTTCTTTTATAGACGAAATGGCGATTCCAACATCGTCGAATGACGAAAGGATAAACGAATGAATCTTCTCAGAAAGTGCACTCTCTATGGCCTTTTCATAATCTGCTTCAACCTCAAGGATGTCAGAAAGTGATGCAAGAAGTTTGAGGGTTGTTCCATCTGAGAGGAGCTCTTTTGTTGCTTTATCAAAGACTGTTTCTTTCAAAGACTCAAGCCGCGATATAGAGGATGCAAGCTCTTCCCTGATCTCTGACAGGTTTTCTCGCAGGTCTTCAATCCTCTTTCTGTCAATAGAGAGTTGATTCGTAAGGATAGTCTTCTTTTCATTCAGAAGAGTAAGGTCGTTCTTCTTATCCTGAAGATTCCTCTCCATATCCTGTAAAGAGGCATCAACCTCTGTTAACGTGTTTTTTAATGCCTCAAGGTCCCTCATGGACGATGACTCCCTTCGCTTCAGGTTTTCGAGAGACGACTGAAGGTTGTTCAGGTTATTCCTTAGATTGCTCAGCACTTCTGATATCCTGAAGAGATCCCGGTTCTTTTTCTCGAGCAAATCTTCATCACCTGCAAGTTCCTCTTCCATATACCTGATGAAATCGGTTTTTTCTGAGAGCAAATCTCTTTGTTTCTCTATCTCTGTTAGAAAGTCAGACTGGGTTTTTTCTAACGTTTCTTGTTTGACGAACAATTCTCTTGCCTTTGTCTCAAATTCTTCTCCCTGCTGGTAGAGCTTTGTGAGATATTCCTGAAAGTTATCTTTTTCCGTCCTCGATATGGCGATCGTCTTTTCGAGTTCAGCAATCTCCCTCTCCAGGGTTTGCAAATTCATCTGGAGCTGTTCTAAAGCCTTCTCTCTCTCAAGGAGTTCGAGTCGTTTTGTTTCGACCTGGTTTTCTCTCTTTGTGAGTTCAGCCTTCTTGAGCGATTCGTCCTGGCGAAGGGAATCATATTCGGAACGTATTTTTTCAAATGAGTCTTTCAGTGCCTGATAGTCTCTCTTCTGAATCTTGAGCTCTATGGAGTGAATCTCTGAGGAAAGCTTCTTATACCGCTCGGCCTTTTTTGCCAATCTGTCGAGGAGACTAATCTGCTTTTTTACCTCAATAACAATATCATTTATCCTCTGGAGGTTTGTCCTCGATGATTCAAGTTTGCTCTGGGCCTCTCTCTTCCTGACATTATATTTCATAACGCCTGCTACTTCCTCAATCAGGAACCTCCTATCCTGAGGTTTTGAATTCAGTACGGCTGTAATCCTGTCCTGCTCAAGTATCGAATAGCTTTTTACTTCAAGTCCTGTGTCAAGAAAGAGGTCTTTGATATCCTTCAGCCTGCATTGATTTTTATTCAGTATGTATTCGCTATCTCCGGACCTGTAAAGTCTTCTCGTTACAGATGCTATATCTATTGAGCCTTCCCCATTTTCACCTGAAAATCCCCCCTGCCCCCCTTTACTAAAGGGGGGTGTGGGGGGATTATTTCCGTTCAGTCCGGAGACAATCATCGTGACTTCTGCCATCCCCCTTGGTTTCTTCGATACAGAGCCATTAAAGATAACCTCTTCCATACTCTCACCCCTGAGGCTCTTTGCGCTCTGCTCTCCGAGTACCCAGCGGAATGCATCCACAATATTGCTTTTACCACAACCGTTTGGACCGACAAAGCAGGTAATGCCTGGATGGAAATTAAAAATGGTTCTCTCTGAGAAGGATTTAAAACCTATTAACTCGATTCTATCGACGTGCATTATTAAATTAATAATATAACTTATTTCTCATTTTTTATCATCTTCGTTATTTCGAGTACTGTCTTCAATGCTTTTTGCCCTTCGATAGCAGAGACCTTTGGCCTCTGCCTGTCTTCCACCCGACGGATAAAATCCTTCAATTCTTCTTTAAGCGGTTCTTTGCTCTCAGGTTTTATAACTTCATGTGATATACGCTCTCCTGATCTGAAATATCGCCTTACTTCACAGTTCTGATAATCAACAAATATATATGAATCCCTTTGAAAAACCTTGAGCCACCGCTGTTTCTCAGGTGATAGACGGCTTGCAGTAATAAGGGCTATGCAACCATTCTCGAACTCCAACCATGCCTTTGCAACATCTATCTTATCGGTAAGCACTTTTGCTCCTACTGCCCTTATATCTTTGACTGGAGAGGAGGTAAGACTCAGAATGATATCCACATCATGTATCATGAGATCGAGTGTAACATCAACATCAATTCCTCTCCCAAGGAATGGAGACATTCTTTCTGACTCGATGAACATCGGTTCCTTGACCATTTCCGAGGCAGCCAGAACAGCAGGATTATATCTTTCAAGATGGCCCACCTGAATGATACAACCCTTTTTCTCTGATTCTGTAATAAGGTCACCAGCCTCTTCAATATTCACGGTAATCGGCTTCTCTATGAGGACATCCTTCCCTGCCCTGAGGCAATCGAGTGCAATCTCGTAGTGTGTTGTCGTAGGTGTTACAATGCTCAGGGCATCAACCTTATGGAGGATGTCTCTGTGGTTATAATATGCCTCACACCCATATTTCGCTGCAAATGCATCTGCCCTCTTTTCATCAATGTCAACAACAGCAATAAGTTCTGTTTCTTCGAGTTCAGAATAAATCCGTGCATGATGTTGACCCAGATAGCCAATGCCGATAACACCAACTTTAACTGACACAAAAATCTCCTTCTATCAAGTTTATCCAATATTTTGCACTAAACAGAGATTGGGAGCAAGGGCGAAAACTGGAAGTTGTATATTCAACCACAAATAATTTCAATTACTTTTTCAATAATTCCGCTTAAGAGCCTGTTGCACAAACGTTAATTTGTCACCCTGAACTCGTTTCAGGGTCTCATAACATATTGATTTTATTAGATGCTGAAACAAGTTCAGCATGACATTTAGTAACATTTTGCTATTTGTGCAACAGGCTCTTAACTTATCAGTAATTTCTTTTTACTCATGAGTACCTCCCATCAACAGCCATGTCATTAGCATACCATATATTTTATCATTCAGCGTGTTTTTGCTACTACCTCTCTGTACGGATAGACTAAACTGGAAGGTGTGAAGGCCTTTTTAGAGAGCGTTGGTGGAAACGTAGCCGTAGCCAGACCCTGAGAGATGTTATCGCGAAAAAAGTAAACGTGACTTTTATTGACTTCTTTGGTAATATTCTTATGGTATTTATAAGAAGACGCGGAAACGTTCTAAGTCTTAAAATTTATATTCAAAAAGGAGGTCGTAAATGACAAAGTCAGAATTGATTGACAGGGTAGCATCAGGGACAAAGATCTCAAAGGCAGCAGCGGGTAAGGCACTTGATACAATAATCGATGCAATAGGAAAGGCATTGAAGAAAGGTAACAAGGTAACCTTTGTAGGTTTTGGCACATTCTCAGTTTCCAAAAGGAAGGCAAGAAAGGGCAGAAATCCGAGGACAGGTGAGGAGATTAAAATTCCTGCGGGTAAGGCACCTAAGTTTAAGGCTGGTAAGGCTTTTAAGGATGCGGTAAAGTAATCCGGCTGCCCTGTCCATAAATTTTAACATCTTATCAAAACCTAAAAGAAAATATTGAGATGTTACGGGCGGTCATCAAAAAAAGAATCCAGGATGACGTGGAAAAGGGAATACCACCAGATAATGTTGTTAAAAGTATCACGTTTGAATTGTTGGGGTTTTGAGGTAAAGATAATCCCCTTTATAGGTCTATTGTATTGTCAGATGAGTGATAATCCGCAATAGGTGGGGAGACCACAATTCCCGGAAGAACCCATATTGCAAACCAGATGCTGACTTTTACACCTGTTACTGGTTCTCCAAAAAATATGACGTATGACAATAATGGGAATCTTGCAAGCATAAAGAAGCTCGCACCCTTGACTTTAAAACATAAACTGTCCTACCATTAAAAATGGATTTTCAAGCAGTTCTTACATCATACGAACCTGAATTAAGAGTTATAGAAGAAAGACTTCAGGACTTATTCAACAGCAGAGTTTCTCCAATCCCGCTTATTGGGAAATACCTCATAGAGAGTGGCGGCAAAAGACTGAGACCGTTATTCCTTATCCTGAGTGCAGAGATAGCAGGATATAAAGGAGATGCACGTCCAATGCTTGCTGGTATCATAGAGTCAATTCATACTGCGTCCCTCCTGCACGATGATGTTGTTGACGGTGCAGACAAAAGAAGAGGGAAATCGCCAGCCCATTCTATATGGGGTAACCAGGTCGTAATACTCGTTGGTGATTTCCTTTATTCCAATGCCTTGAGGTTCGCTGTTCTGCAAAAAAATCAAAAAATCATGGAGGCCCTTTCTGAGGCAACCACAAGGATGACAGAAGGAGAAATCTTTCAGCTTACAAAAACAGGAGATCCTGAGATAACAGAAGAGGATTATATTAGCATTATCTCTGCAAAGACTGGTGCCCTGATCTCTGCTGCATGCAGGATAGGCGCTATCCTCGGCTCTTTACCTGAAGATATGGAGAATACACTCACACGTTTCGGGATGAAGACAGGCATCGCATTTCAGATGGCTGACGATATCCTCGACTATATGGCAGATGAGGGTGATCTCGGTAAGCGCCTGGGCAAGGACCTGAAAGAAGGCAAGATTACACTACCGCTCATATATTTGTTTAAAACTGTTTCAGAAACCGAGGCAGAAAATATCAAAGGTATCATAAAGAATGGTTTTGCAAAAGGTGGACTTAAGAAGATTCAAAAGCTTTTTAAAAAATATAATGCGATAGAACTATCCTTCAAACGGGCACAGCAGCTTATTGATGATGCAAAGACAGAACTTTCAATCTTTCCAGATTCACCTGCAAAGGATGCTTTGCTCACCTTAGCTGACTACACACTCCGCAGAGGAAAATAGATGCATCCGTTTGTTGAACTTGCAAAAAAGACCATAGAGACATATCTCAGGGAGGGCTGGATTATAAAACCGCCTGAACCTTTACCGCCTGAAATGTCTGAAAAGGCAGGTGTCTTTGTCTCTCTGAAAAAACGCGGCCAACTCAGGGGATGCATTGGAACTTTTATGCCGACTAATGAAAATATCGCTCAGGAGATCATAAGAAACGCAATATCTACAGCAACTCAGGATTATAGGTTCTCACCTGTAGAAGAAGATGAACTTGGCGACCTCGTATATTCTGTTGATGTCCTTTCTCCTCCTGAAAAGGTGAAGAATCTATCTGAGCTTGATCCTAAAAAATATGGGATAATCGTTACGAATGGATGGAGGAAAGGACTTTTGCTACCAGACCTCGAAGGGGTTGACACCATCGAAGAACAGTTAAGGATAACAAAGTTGAAGGCAGGGATATTACCTCAAGAGGATGTAGAGATTTACCGATTTGAGGTTAAAAGGTACAAATAACACCTGAATACTTTAAACCATAGAGAAAAACATAAAAGTGGCTAATAAATTATCTTAGATTTTTGGTTTTTCTTTTAAATTCTCCGCTTCTTCCGCCCCTTTTCTCCATAAGCATGATGTCTGAAATAACCATCTCTTTATCAACTGCCTTGCACATGTCATAAATGGCCAAGGCCGCCACAGATACTGCAGTCAGAGCCTCCATTTCCACACCTGTCCGGCCTGTAATCTTCACGCGCACTTCTATATCCACCTTATTCTTTTTGCTATCGAGATGAAAGTCGATATCTACTGAGGTAATATTGAGAGGATGGCACATCGGAATAAGTTCACTCGTTTTTTTTGCTGCCATTATGCCTGCGACCCTTGCGACACTGAACACATCACCTTTCGGAATCTTTTTATCTTGTATAAGCTTCAGGGTTTCAGGTTTCATACAAACAGAGCCCCTCGCAACAGCCTCCCTCTGGGTTAATGGTTTTTCAGTAACATCAACCATCTTTGCTTTGCCTTCTTTATCGAGATGGGTAAGCTTTTTCATTCAATACTTCTTTTTATAAAATCGTTTATCTGTCTTAAGAATTCCTCAAAGTCACTGATATTCTCTTTTGCTGATTGAAATATCTTATTGTCGTCTATCTGCCAGTATTTATGTATGATAATATTCCTCAGGCTGGCAGCTTTCTTCAACTTATCACCAAGTTCCCTTGTGATAATCTTGGCATCAGATAGTTTCTCGAAACAGTCAGGATAACCTTTGGGAACCTGTCCTGCTACGCGGGCAAGGATATGATTACAAATGTTTGCCATAGCTTCGACAGCCTCAATTAAAAGATACCGCAAAGAATATATATATTTTGAGTCTTTTATAAAAACTTCATCTTCCATAGCTGTAATAGACTTTATCTCAGAGACTGTATCAAGAAGGTCTTTTTCAAGGGTATTAATCTTTTCTCTGTTTATCTCTCCATACATTCCATAAGCTCCTTGAAATACAATTTTGAGAATTCATGATAATCCATATACCTTAACCCAACATCTTCTATGAAACTAAGTCTCACAGCCTTATCTCTCTCAAACAGTAATATGCCTTCATGTATGACCGAGAATTGAAAACCAATTGGTGCATAGTTTACTACTTTAAAGTCCGCAGGATAACCTGAAGCTATTTCAAGTTCAGTGGACATCTCAAGCCCAAAATCAAACACCAAATCTTCCGGTATCATGCAGTAAGCCCCGATATCAATATCCCTGAAGGGAAAGGTTCCAAACGAACCATGGAGATAAGCAAATGAGATCTCATCATGTCTACTGAGAGCAGATATTAATTTCAGTTTGATTTCTTTTATTTCATTATTGGTTAACTCGAATCTCTGTTCCATCATGGCTAAGGATACCATAGCTAATGAACCTTTACAAGATTAGGTTTGGCGGGATTGGAATAACACCTTTTGATATATTTGGTGCCGAAGGCGGGATTTGAACCCGCACGGCCTTGCGACCACCAGACCCTGAACCTGGCGCGTCTGCCAGTTCCGCCACTTCGGCATTAAAATATTATACCTTAAAACATATTAAACCACAGAGTTCACAGAGATTTTCAAATCATGATGGGTTCAGGGTTAATTAACTTTTAAAATACTTCTCTGTGTCCTCTGTGTTCTCTGTGACTAATTAAATGTCCTCTAATAATTAAACCGCATCCCTTCAGTCTTTGCTATAAGCCACTTCGTCCTCTCTTTTTCGAGTGTAAACTTGAGGTGAACTGGTTTCGCTAAATCACCTGCGATGTAACCTGTATCATTTCCAATCGTTGCAATGACTCTTACATCCATATCTGCTGTGGCAGTTGAATCAGTAACCTTTATCTTTAAATTCTCATACTCGATCTTGATTTCACTCATCTGCTGGAAGACTGATTTCATAGATTGCTTTATATAAAGGTATGTCAGTCCATAATCATCACGATAGTTAAAAGATACTTTTGACATCACTTCATCAAGGTCTTCCTGTTCAACTGCCTTTGTCCCTTTCTTGAAAACCTTCTTTATCCTGCTTTCATCAGAAGGCCACACGAAATAAAGGATTAAAGGGGTAAGGATTATAAGGAATAAAAGTATTATGGATTTTTTACTCAATGCCTATTACCACATCCTCCTTATTCTCTAATTCCCTGTCACAACAGCTATAGAATCCTTAATTACTTTTAGCAACTGAATGAGGTTCTGCTCGCTGATGCTCAATGGAGGCATGATGACTATTACATTTCCAAGGGGTCTGATGAAGACTCCATTCTCCATCGCATGGTATGCAACTTGCCAGCCCATCTTCTCTGCCCAGTCATAGGGTTCTTTAGTCTTTTTATCACTTACTAATTCCACGCCTGCTATCATCCCTGCATTCCTTACATCTCCAACATGTTGAAGAACTAATACATCCTTAAGCCATGCCTCAAGAATTTCGATTTTACCTTTAAGATGTTCTAATACCTGCTCTTTTCCAAATAAATCGAGACTGGCAAGTGCTGCAGCACATGCAAGGGGATTGCCTGTATATGAATGGCCATGGAAGAATGTCTTCAGGTTTTTAAATTCTCCAAGAAAGGCATTATATATCTCATCTGTCGCAAGTGTTACTGCAAGAGCCATGTAACCGCCTGTTATCCCCTTTGATAAACACATAATGTCAGGGATAACATCTTCATGTTCACATGCAAACATCTTCCCGGTTCGTCCAAAACCTGTTGCAACCTCATCCGCAATCAATAAAATCTTATACTTAGTGCATAATTCCCGGACACCTTTAAGGTATCCCTGTGGTGAGGTTATCATACCTCCTGCTGCCTGAATAAGGGGCTCTATAATCATTGCAGCTATCTCGTTTGAAGAGGCTTTGAATATTTCCTCTAATTTGTCAAGACATGCAAGCTTACAATCAGGATATTTTTTTTTGAGTTCACATCTATAGCAGTATGGTGAAGGAGACTTACAGGTCTTGAATAATAGTGGCCCGAATGCCTTATGGAATATATCTACACCGCCAACGCTTACAGCACCAAGGGTATCACCGTGATATGCATTGTTAAGAGATACAAAGGTATTTCTTCCATCAACTCCCCTATGCTTCCAATACTGGAATGCCATCTTAAGAGCAACTTCCACAGCAGTTGAGCCATTGTCGGAGTAGAAGACTTTACATAATCCCCCCTTGCCCCCCTTTTCCAAAGGGGGGGTGGGGGGATTTTCTTTCTGACTTTTATCTTCTGACTTCTGCACTATCTGCACAAGTTTTTCTGCTAATTTGATAGCAGGCACATTACCCAGTCCGAGCAGTGTGCTATGGGCGATATTATCGAGCTGTTCCTTGATCGCATCATCTATCTCCTTCTTCCTGTGCCCGAAGATATTTACCCAGAGGGATGAGACACCATCAAGATACCATCTGCCATAAATGTCCTTAATAAAGCAGTCCCTGCCCTCAGAAATAATAATTGGCTTCTGACCAAGCCAATCCCTCATCTGTGTAAACGGATGCCAGATGTATTTTTTGTCAAGATCTTCGAGTTGCTTATTGTCTTCAAATATGCCCATTTTTAGTTCTCCTCAATAAAACTATACCATACCTCATTTGGCTATAAATATCCTCTCAATCCCCGCATAATCTTTCTTAATGAAAATATCTATAAAGCCTGTGTCTTCAGCTATTTTCTTTACAGCATCTGCCAGACCTGTGCCGAGTTCTAACATAAGATGGCCACCTTCCTTCAAATAACCCTTTGCCTCCGGGATTATTGCTCTATAATAATCAAGGCCGTCTTCTCCTCCATCTAATGCCTCTACAGGCTCCCAGTCTTTAATCTCAGGCTGTAAACTTTTTATATCATCTCTTTGAATATAAGGAGGGTTCGATACAATTAAATCGAAAGTGAACAGTTCCCTAATCGGTTCAAATAAATTACCTTGCAGGAAACTTACATTTTTGACCCCGTTGAACTCAGCATTGTCTTTTGCATATCCAATCGCAACATCTGATATATCAGTACCATAAACCTGTGCATCAGGAAATTCCATAGCAAGTGCAAGTGCCAGACACCCGCTGCCTGTGCATAAATCAAGAATGCGTAAAGGCGTGAGGCGTGAGGCGTGAGGCGAAAATCCCCTTACGTCTAACGCTTCACGCTTTACGGTTTTTATTGCTTCTTCAACTAACAGCTCCGTCTCCGGTCTTGGTATAAGGATACCTGTTCCTACCTTTATTTTTAATCCATAAAATTCTGTATAACCGAGGATATACTGGAGAGGTTCTCTTTCTGACCTTCTTTTCAGGAATTCATCAATCTTTGAAATATATTCTTCTAAAATTCGGGGATTGTCCCTGTAAAGGGCTGCTCTATCTATTCCTAGGCAATGAGATATTATTAGTTCTGCCTCCCTGCGTGCATCATCAATTCCATGTCCTTTAAGAAAACCCACAATCTCTCTTATTTTTTCATGAGCGTTCATGCGTCTTATATTATACTATCACTTATTTAAGGTTCTTCCGGGATATTAGACTGGAAACTAATATAAACGCATTAAACGAAGTGTCATTGCGAGGAGCAGAGCGACGAAGCAATCCCAAAGACGAGATTGCCACGCCCTTCGGGCTCGCAATGACAATGTAACAGTATTAAGTGCGTTGACTATAATATAAACGCACTAAATAAAATGTCATGCTGAACTTGTTTCAGCATCTAAAACCAATGCATTATGAGACCCTGAAACGAGTTCAGGGTGACAAAATGTAAAAATAATAAATGTTCAAAAATGCATGTTAAGGAAATTGAAAAATCCCCCTTCATCCCCCTTTTCCAAAGGGGGCGACTCCTTATATTCCCCTCTTTTTCAAAGAGGGGAGAGGGGAGATTTTATGTATCATAATTTAGTGCGTTTATATTAAGTTTGTTGTCATTCCCGCATAAGCGGGAATCCAGAAACAAAAGCATAGATTCCTGCTTTCGCAGGAATGACAGAAGATCGGCTCGAATGGTTTTATGATCAAACGTAAACGCTTACGGAAAATAACTTTTTTATTCATTGCACTGGTTATTACTCTGCCACTCGTCTATTTTCTTTTTGTACCTGATATTTCGAGACTGAAAAAGGAAAATCCCCGGAAGACTTCCCTAATGGAATATCGGGAAAGGGAATGGCAAGAGAAGGGCATAAAGTACAGGATTCATAAGATATGGGTTCCACTTGCAAGGGTATCTCCTTACCTTGTAAAGGCTGTCCTTATAGCAGAGGATGACAAGTTCTGGAGACATGAAGGCTTTGATTACAAGGCTATACAGAAGGCAATGGAAAAGGACATCAAGGCCCGGAAATTTAAACTTGGTGGAAGCACGATAAGTCAACAGCTCGCAAAGAATCTTTATCTTTCACCATCGAAAAATCCTTTGCGGAAAATCGCAGAGGCAATCATCACATGGCGAATGGAGAGAGTCCTTTCTAAGAAGCGGATTCTCGAGCTCTATCTGAATGTTGTTGAATGGGGAGAGGGAATATTCGGTGTTGAAGCTGCATCGAGACATTATTATGGAAAATCATCGTCTGAACTTACTCCAGAAGAGGCATCGAGGCTTGCCGCAGTTCTCCCAAATCCAAGGAAATATAACCCTGTTAGTGATCAGCGATATGTTGTTAACCGTTCAAACCTCATTTACAGCATCATGGTTAAAAGAGGGATAGTCGTCCCGGAATATGAAGAAGTTACAGAAGAGAGCGAATCTCCTCCCCCTTCTGTTCCTGTAGAAGAACAAAATCCATCAAAATAGGTGAGATAATTCAATAAGCTTACATTATTGATACAACAGGCAGGGCATGGCATTTAAGCGGATTCTTTTGCCGATAGTCAGATAGTCTATATTAAAAATCAAGAGGCAAAAGCCCTCGGAGGTCGATACGACCGAGAATGAGCGAAAATGCTATGCCCTGCCTGTTCATAACAGCAGGGTTAGAATAATCCAATATGGAAGTTTGTTAAAATAAAAATATGCCAAAGACTGGTATTGCAACGCTACCCCTTCATTACGGTAAAGCCCCCAAGTGGCTCTTTTCGAGGATGACCGCCTTATCGAGAGAGATCATTACAGCACTTGTTACAGAATTCGGTTCTTCTGAACTCCTGAGAAGGCTCTCTGACCCATACTGGTTCCAGGCCCTTGGTTGCATACTCGGGTTTGACTGGCATAGTAGCGGTTTAACAACCACGGTTACCGGTGCCTTAAAGGAAGGCATTAAGGGTATGGAGAAAGGGCTTGGAATCTTTATAGCAGGAGGGAAGGGTTCAACGTCAAGAAAAACCCCGGAACACATTGTCAGTTATGCAGACAAATCTTCCATCAATCCCACACCATTGATTTATGCAAGCAGGATGTCAGCAAAAGTAGACAACACTGCTGTTCAGGATGGCTATCAGCTCTATCACCATGTCTTCATTTTCACATATAAAGGCGATTGGGCCGTGATTCAGCAAGGGATGAATACGGTAAATAAGACAGCACGGCGTTATCATTGGTTAGGAGAAGATGTTAAGGACTTTGTCATAGAACCACATAAGGCAATATGCTGTGATATGAGGCAAAGGACTTTAAATATGGTCTCGCTTGAAAGTGAAGATGCGAGGAAGGTTTCAGTAGCATTATCAAAAGAAAAACCCGACAGGGCCATACAGGAAGTGAAGTCAATCTGTGCGTTATCCTTACCCGAAAGGCATAATGTAACTCTGACTGATGTAAATCCGAAAAGACTCTACAGGATTCTCACAAAGACCTATGAGAGACAGCCTGAAGATTTTGAGGACCTTCTTGGAATTGAAGGAGTTGGACCAAAAACAATAAGGGCATTAAGCCTTGTGTCAGAACTCATTTACGGGAAACCTCCGAGCTACCGAGACCCTGCACGCTTTAGCTTTGCACACGGAGGGAAAGACGGGACACCCTTTCCTGTTGACAGAAAAACATACGATAAGACTATCAATATCATAAAGATTGCAATACAATCAGCGAAAATAGGCAATACCGAAAAGATAGAGGCTATTAAGAGACTCAATGCATATTTTCAGGAGGTTTTATGAAATATCAAATAGGGAAAACAGGGAGGGTTGTTGTAGCAAGGCTTGAAGACGGTGAGGATATTATTAAAAATATCATTGATATGGCAAAAAAGGAAACTATACGAAGTGCGGTTTTTTATCTTATTGGTGGAATAAGGTATGGAAAGATTGTCGTCGGACCTGAAAAGGAAGAACTTCCTCCAATTCCTGTATGGAGGGAGATAAGGGAAAGTACTGAAGTTTTGGGCATTGGTACGATATTCTGGCAGGGAGATGAACCAAAGGTTCATTTTCACGGAGCATTTGGGAAAAGAGATGTGGTTAAAGTCGGCTGTCTCAGAGAGGTGTCAGAGACATTCCTTATCCTTGAGGCTATCATTATTGAAATAGAAGGGATTCATGCACAGAGGAAGTTTGATCCATCGTCAGGGCTGACACTGCTGGAGCTGTGATTGAGATCGAAATTACAGGTAGCCGCAAACTTTAGTTTGCGTAATTTGCTTATTTCAATTGTCTTTAAAACGCAGGCTAAAGCCTGCGGCTACCCGAAAGGGACTTTTGCAAAAAGTGTAACAGTAATGCCTTTACATAAACTGTCATTCCTGCGGAAGCAGGAATCCAGAACTGTTGCTACTGGATTCCCGTTTACACGGGAATGACGAAAGAAAACAACTGTAAAGATTTATTAGAGACACCACACTAGTGCTTTGTAAACTTAATTCTTAATAGTCTCGTAGAATCTGGTCAATTTTTTTCGAGCGTCGTTCTTTGTGAAATTCCAGCAAATGGTGGCTTTGAGCCGCTTGCGCCG